>CAYPEF010000061.1:0-13724 GCA_964409675.1 uncultured Rickettsiales bacterium
ACCTTGCGGTCCATGTCGATACCGGCTTTGGCGAGGCCGCCCATGAACTGCGAGTAGGTGAGGCCGTGCTCGCGCGCGGCGGCGTTAATGCGCTGGATCCAGAGGCTGCGGAAATTGCGCTTCTTGGCGCGGCGGTCGCGGTACGAATAGCGCAGGCCTTTTTCTACCTTTTCAATAGCGA
The DNA here is from genome assembly GCA_964409675.1 of uncultured Rickettsiales bacterium. GTDB lineage: Bacteria > Pseudomonadota > Alphaproteobacteria > Rickettsiales > SXRF01 > CAYMDD01. Next base: position 182 of record CAYPEF010000061.1, read on the forward strand.
CGCGGTAGCAGCTCTTGGCGCGGCCGCGATAGCCCTTGGCCATCTTCAGGACTTTTTTATGACGGGCGCGTCCGGTGACGCCTCTTTTTACGTGTGCCATGGTGCTCGCTCCTTACTTTCCGCCGTAGGGCATGTATTGCACGATGCGGTGCTGGTCCGCTTCGTCCATGATGGTGGTGCCGCGTGCCTTGCGGATGAAGCCGTTGGTGCGCTTGCGCATGCCGTGGCGCTTGCCGGCCTGGGTGGCGATCACCTTGCCGGTGGCGGTGAAGCGGAAACGCTTCTTGCAGCCGCTCTTGGTTTTCAGTTTTGGCATTTTTCGTCCTTTCTTTCTGTTGTCACCCCGCGCTAGTCGCGGGGTCCGGATCCCGCCATCCGGCTGGATGACAAGGATAATCTACCGCCAAGGCATGCCAGTGCCCGACGATATGAGGGGGCTTTTATAGCGGGTAAGCCTCTTAAAAGCAAGTAAGAATAATCGGCGGGCGGCGTGTCCGGTTATCATTGAAAAGCGATGGATTATTCCGATATAATATACAGCGAAATCCAAGGGAGCATCCCGAGGGCCGCATTTTTCACAGGAGAATGACGATGGAAACCAACCGAAACCCCTTTGCCACGCAGAGCACCGCGCGCGCCAACGTGCAGGTGGATGCCGGGCTGCGGGCCTTCATGCTGGGGGTCTATAATTACATGGCCGCTGCGCTGGCGCTGACCGGTATCGTGGCGCTTTATACCGCCAATTCCGAAGCGTTGCTGAGCATGTTCTATGCCCAGAATGCCTCCGGCGGATATGGGATGAGCGGGCGGGGCAGGCTGGTGGCATTCTCGCCGCTGGTGGCTATTCGGGTGCTGAGTTTCGGCATCAACCGCCTGAGCGTGACCGCCATGCAGGGGATTTTCTGGGGCTTTGCTGTGTTGATGGGGCTTTCCATGAGCAGCATCTTCCTTGCCTATACGGGGGCGAGCGTGGCGCGGGTGTTCTTCATCACCGCTATCACCTTCGGCGCGACGAGCATATACGGCTACACCACCAAGCGCGACCTGACCGGTTGGGGTTCGTTCCTGTTCATGGGTGTTATCGGGCTGATTGTTGCCTCGATTGTGAATATCTTCCTCCAGAGCCCGGCGCTGTACTTTGCCATTTCCTATATCGGCGTGCTGATTTTCGTAGGACTAACCGCCTATGACACCCAGCGCTTGAAGCAAGTCTATTACAGTGTAAGCGGCTACGGCGAAGCCATGGCCAAGGCCTCGATCATGGGCGCGCTGGAGCTGTATCTGGACTTCATCAACATGTTCGTCTACCTGCTGCGCATCATGGGCGACAGAAGATAGGCGCAATGCGCTGAACCGAAAAAAGCCCCGGCCGGGAAACCAGCCGGGGCTTTTTTATATCTTGTCGTCCTCGGGCGCGCCGCAGGCGTGATCCGGGGACCCATCTCACCACTGGCGCAAGCGGAGAGATGGGTCCCCGGTCGATGCTATGCATCGCCGAGGACGACAGTATGCGTTAGGGGTGAAACGCACCCTGCAGCAACATGATCGTATCATCGTGTTTCCGCGCATGGGCATGAAAAGGGTAGCCGTGGTAGTGGGTGTTGGAATAGGTGGGGTGGGCGGCGGCGTGGTCGCCGTATAAAATGCCGGTGCAGCCGGTGGCTTCGGCGGTGGCGAGGTCGATTTCGGAGTCGCCGATGAACCACACGTCCGGGCCGGGGATGACATCGCTGTTTTCCAGCACCAGATGCACCGGGTCGGGATGCGGCTTGTCGCGCGCGGCGTCGTCGGCGCCGATGACGGCGTCGAAATAATGGCCCCAGTTCAGGTGCTGCACTTCCTGGCGCAAATTGGGGCCTTTTTTATTGCTGACCACGAAACATTCCAGCCCGCGGGCGCGCACGCCGTCGAGCAGCGTCTCCGCCTTTGGCAAGGGCGCGATGGCAAGATGCCGGGCGCGGTATTCCGCCTGGTACATCGCGCCCGCCTTCTGCCAGTCGGGGCCGAAGATTTCCGGGAAGGAGTCGCGCATGGATTTGCTGACGCGGGCGCGGACGTCGTCGAGTGTCCATTCCTGCATGTTGTGGGCGCGGAAGGTGGCATTCAGCGCGGCGTGGATGATCGGCCAGGTATCGACCAGCGTGTTGTCCCAGTCGAAGATGACGGCGCGGGGGGTGGGGAGGGGATTGGTGGTCATAGGGGTCCTTGCATAGTAGTATTTTCCTCCCCCTGGAGGGGGGGAGGATAGATTCGCTTTGTGCTTTAGCGCTTAGCGAATTTTGGAGGGGGTGAAAAGCCTATTGGGCAATCGCAACCGCTGTCACCCTCTCCCAGCATTTGCTATATGCTAAAGCATTAAGCAAATGCAATCCTCTCCCCTCAAGGGAGAGGGGAAAGGTTAAAGTGCATAACCGGTTTGCTTTTGCACATGGTCCAGGTATAGCGCCAACAGTTTTTTCGTTACCGGGCCGGGCTTGCCGTTGCCGATGATTGTATCGCCCACTTTTACCACCGGCAGCACGTTGGCGCTGGTGCTGGTGAGGAAGGCTTCCTGCGCGGTGGTGATTTCGCTTAAGTGGAAGGCGCGCTCGCTGACTTTGATGCCGTGGTCGCGCGCGAGTTCCAGCGCCACGTCACGCGTGATGCCGCTCAATATGCTCTCATTGGCTGGGTGGGTGATGATGCCTTCGGCGTCGGTGATGATGAAGGCGTTGGAGACCGCGCCTTCGGTGACGAATCCGTCCGGCTTCACCAGCCAGGCTTCGCGGGCTTTTTCTTTTGAAGCATCCTGCTTGGCCAGCACGTTCGGCAATAAGCCGACCGATTTGATATTGCAGCGGCCCCAGCGAATGTCGGGGCGGGTGATGACGCGCACGCCCTGCTCGATCTCGGCGGGTTTCGGCGTTTTCGGGCCGCAGACGGTCAGCACCAGCGCCGGTTTGATAGCGGCGGGGAAGGGATGGTCGCGTTTGGCTACGCCGCGGGTGATTTGCAGGTAGATGCCGCCGTGAATGCGCCGGTTGCGCTCGATGAGCTCGCGCATGATGAGGAGCAGCGCCGTGTTGCTCACGGGGAAGGCGATGTTCATTTCGTCTAAAGAACGGCGCAGGCGTGCCAGATGCCGGTCGCCGTCGAGCAGGGTTTTGTTATAGAAGGCGATATATTCGTAAATCCCGTCGGCGAACTGGTAGCCGCGGTCTTCGATATGCACGCTTGCGCTGGCGTGCGGGACATATGCGCCGTTGACGTATGCGGTGCGGCTCATGCGCGGGCTCCGTCAATATCCGCGAGAGAGCCGCTGAGGAATGCGCGTGGCTGGTAGCCGAAATCGTTCGTTGCGTCCGTATGCGCAAACACCAAATCGTCGTTCATTCGCCTCGCCATTTCACCATTCACATGCGAGTTGTGACGCAAAGCCCCCAAAACGTCAAGCATCTGCGGCAGGAAGGGAAGGGGGATAATGCGCGTTTTTCGCCCGAGTGTGGCGAAAATGCGCTCCACCATGGCGCGGTAGGTGAGCGTTTCGCCGCCGCTGAGGTTGTAGGAGCGGTTAGAGCCATGCGCAGAAGCGGTGGCCTGCAGCGCCGCCAGCGCCAGATCGTCGGCATGCACCGGCTGGCGCAGGCCGCTGGCGGGTGGATAGAGCGGGAAAAAACCGAAGCGGCGGATGGTGCGGGCGATGCGGGTGACATTGCCGTCGAGGCCCGCGCCGTAGATGAGGGTAGGGCGGAGGATGGTATGGCGAATGGCATATGCCTCACCTATTGCGGCAATTGAGCACTCGGCCTTGCCAAGCTGTTCCACCACGAAACGCTCATGCGTGTCCGCAGATCCCGCTTTGCCGAACAGCGAGGTGGAGCTGAATGCGGTGATTGCAATGGGGCGGCACAGGCTCAGCAGGGACTCCAGAAACCATGGCAGCGTCCATAGCGGCGCGCAGTGGATCAGCGTAAGCGCATTGATATGCGCCAATCCATTAAATGCATCAATCCCCGACGGGACTGATTCCTCTTCTGGAGAGGGAAGCGTAATATCGGCGCATATCCAGTGCAGGCGTTCATGCGTGAAGAGGGGTGGCCTGCGGCTGACGGCATAAACATATGCGCCTGCCGCCAGAAGCCGTGCGATCAGGATCAGCCCTACCGGCGAGGTGGCGCCGGTGATCAGCACGGATTTACCCGCCCATCCGCCGGGAGTATTCGGCTCGCGCAAATAACGCTCCAGCAATAGTAGCTGCTTCGAGGCTTTGACATGCGCCGCATTGGCGCGGCGGGGGAAGAGGCGCTTCAGCCCGTACCGTGCCCAGATGCCGAGGATAGCCAAGAGCAAAATGATGCGCCGCGCTATTATGGGTTTGTCATTCCCGGCGTTCTGGATTCCCGCGTTCGCGGGAATGACAGGGGAGGAAGTGAAATGCATGCGGAAATACCGCACGAATCCTTGCGCCTTGCAGCGTTCAACGAAGGCGGAAGGGGCGTCGCTGGTGGAGAGGAGGTGCACCACTTTCACTTCCGGCATGAATAGCGTTTTTCCGCCTGACTGCTGCACGCGCTTGCATAAGTCGAGGTCTTCCACATGCAGGAAATACCCTTCATCCAGGCCGCCTAGCGCTTCATAATCTTTTTTACGCAGGAACATGCAGGCGCCGGAGATGGCGGGCACTTCGCATGGTGCATCCGGCATCGCGCCTTCATGGCGGTTCAGGCGGCTGAGCTTCAGGAAACGGTGCAGGCCGAGGGCCTCGCTAAGCGCGGTTTCCGGGGTGAGCAGCTCTCGCCGCGCGCCGCGCTGAGGGGTGCCATCGGCGTTGAGTAAATTGACTCCGGCGAGTGTCGCGCCGGGAGTGGATTCCAATGCGGCCATCAGCGGCGCGAAGGCGTTTTCCGGTAGCAGGCAATCGGGGTTGAGGAGGAAAATATAATCGCCGGTGGCGGCCTTTGCGCCCATGTTGCAGCCGCGCGCGAAGCCGACATTGCCGTGGCCGGTGATCAGTTTCAGATGCGGATGCGCGCTTGCTTTCAGCTTCTCCACCACCGGCGGCGGGTTACCATTATCGACCAGGATTACTTCAGCGAGGTTGGCTTGCGCCAGTGCGCGGTCCAGGCAGTATTCCAGCACCGGGCCCGTATGGTAGCTGACGATGACGACGCTTACGCCGGCCATAATACTGGGTGCTGGCGGTATTCCTCCCAGCTGGGAAGGGCGAGGTCGCGTGGAGAGAAATTGTCGCAGGCAACCGGCCAGGGAATATTGAGGTCCGCGTCGGTGGCGCGGATGCCGCCTTCGCCTTCCATATTATAGTGGCCGGTGACTTTGTAGAGCATGTCCGCCGGTTCCTCGCCCAGCACGCAGAAGCCGTGCGCGAAGCCGGGAGGCATCCAGAATAAAATGCCGTTTTCGCCGGTGAGTTCCACGGCGTGGTGCTGGCCGTAGGTGGGGGAGTCGGCGCGGATGTCGAGTGCTACGTCCCACACGCGCCCACGCGTGACGCCGACGAGTTTTCCCTGTGCTGGCGTATGCTGGTAATGCAGACCGCGCATGACGCCGGGGGCGGAGCGGGAATGGTTATCCTGTGAAAAATCGACCGGCAGGCCGTGGTCGAGAAAACGCTGGCGGTGGAAGCGCTCGACGAAGAATCCGCGCGCGTCGCCGTGCAGGTCGAGTTCGATGATTTTCAGGCCCTGGAGCGGGCAGTCATGCACTTTCATAGCGTGTAGCCATACATGCTTTCAAGCCCTCCTGCCAAGCGGGAAGCGACAGGCCGAACGTGGTTTTTGCCTTGGCGCAGTCAAGGCGCGAGTTTTTCGGGCGCTGTGCGGGGGTGGGGTAGGCTTCGCTCGGGATAGGCATTACTTCGCGCACTTTTAATACTTCACCATGCGCGCGCGCGGCGGCGAAGATGGCTTCGGCGAAGCCGTGCCAGGTGGTTTCGCCGCCGTGGCAGAGATGGTAAATACCCCATGCGTCATTGCGTGGCGAAGCCGAAGCAATCCATGCTCCAGCAAGTGGATAGCTGGATTGCTTCGCTGGCACTCGCAATGACGGAGTAAGGTGGAATAGTGCCCGTAGCGACGCCTCCGCCAGGTGGGGCGCAAAGGTCGGTGCGCCGTGCTGGTCGGCGACGATGGAGAGGGTTTCGCGCTCACGGCCAAGGCGAAGCATCGTGTTGAGGAAGTTGGCACCTTCCGCGTCGTACACCCACGAGGTGCGTAAAATGAGGTGCTTGCAGCCGGAGGCGAGGATGCGCTGTTCGCCTTCGCGTTTGCTCTGGCCGTAGATGTTGAGCGGGGCGGTGGCATCTTCTTCTTTCCACAGTGCATTACCGCTGCCGTTGAACACGTAATCGGTGGAATAATGCAGCAGGGGAATATCGCGCGCTTTGCAGTATTCCGCCAGGATGCCGACGCTTTCGGCATTCACCGCATAGGCGAGCGCAGGTTCGCTCTCGGCCTTGTCCACCGCCGTGTAGGCGCTGGCGTTAAGGATGGCAGCGGGGGCGTAATCTTCCAGTTTCGCGCGTAAGTTGGCAGGTTGTGCCATATCTAGTTCCGCGCGATTTGGTGTAATGGCAGTATCTCCCAGTAGCGCTTGCAGCGCACGGCCAACCTGCCCGGTATGGCCAAGGAGAAGGAAAGGCGGCTTCATCTCCCGGCGTCCCGGCGCAGGCCGGGACCCATGTCATCCGTCCTGAATGAGTAAAAGAGATGTATTGGCCTTGCCTGTTTTTTATTTGCTTGCGGACAAAAGGCATGGGTCACGGCCTGCGCCGGGACGACGGTATTGGGTATTATCCGCTGCTTCATGCCGCCGGGCTTTCGGCGGGGGTGAGGCGTTCGATTTCTTCTTTGAGCATCACGTAATCGATTTTGCCGCTGCCGAGGCGGGGCAGGGCGCTCATCTCTAAAATGCGCTTGGGGATGCTGATTTCGGGCATGCCTTCGCCCTGCGCGCGGGAGAGTAAGTCTTCGCGTTTGAGCGTGGCGCATTCGGTGATGAGGATGATTTGCTCGCCCTTGCGCGCATCGGAAATGGCGATGGCGGCGTGCCCGTGCTCCGGCCAGTGGCGGGCGGCTAGTTCTTCCACGGCCGCCAGCGACACCATCTCGCCGCCGATCTTGGCGAAGCGCTTGGCCCGGCCCTGAATGAGGATAAAACCGTCTTCGTCCAGCTCCACGATGTCGCCGGTGTCGTACCATTCGGAGGCGTTATCGAGCACGCCGGGGTTGTCGGCGCGTAAATATCCAAGCATCACGTTCGGGCCTTTCACCAGCAGCTTGCCGCCGCGCGGCAGGCCGGGCACCGGCTCCAGCCTGCACTGGATACAGGGGAAGGGGCGGCCTACCGAGCCGGTTTTATGCTCGATAGGGGTGTTGAAGGAAATGGCGGGACTGGCTTCGGTGACGCCGTAGCCTTCGAGGATATTGACGCGGAAACGCTCGGACCAGAGCGCGCGCGTTTCCGGTTTCAGCTTTTCCGCGCCCGCTACCGCTAAGCGGATGGACTGGAAGTCATAGGGGTGCGCGTAGGTGGCATAGCCGCGGAAGAACGTGTCGGTGCCGAGCAGGATGGTGGCGTTGACGTCATAGGCCAGTTCGGGGACGATGCGGTAATGCAGGGGGCTGGGGTATAGAAATACGCGGATGCCCAGCGTGAGCGGTAAGAGCGTGCCGATAGTCAGGCCGAAGGAATGGAAAATCGGCAGCGCGTTGAACAGCACGTCGCGGTTGGTGAAGCTAAGGCGCGCGGCGGCCTGGTGGATATTGGCAAGCAGGTTGGCGTGGCTCAGGCAGACGCCTTTCGGCGTACCTTCGGAGCCGGAGGTGTAGAGGATAGCGGCAGTAGCATGCGGATCAATACCGTGGGTGAAGTGTGCTGCGCTTAAACGTGGGAATTGGGCGATTGCGCGGGCTTTGATCTTGGCGGAAAGCGTGATGGAGGAGCGCGCGTCTTCCAGATAGACGATCTTCATCTCCGGCGACAGCGCGTCGATCAGCGGTTGCAGCTTTCCTTTGTCGATGAAGCTGCGCGAGGTGATGAGCGTATCGGCGAGCGCCATCTGGCAGGCGAGGCGCAGATTGCGCTCGCCGGCGGAGAAATTAAGCATCGCAGGCACGCGCTTTAAGGCATGCAGTGCCAGGAAGGTGACCATGCCTGCCAGCGACGTGGGCAACAGCACGGCGACGTTTTCGGCTTTACCGAGCTTCGGCTGCAATGCACCCGCCAGCGCGAAGCAGCGGGTGAATAGCTTGCGGTAGCTCTGTGCCTCGCGGTTGATGTCCTCGGCGATTTTCATGCCGTAGCCGTACCTTGCGCCTGAGTCAGCGATCTGGCTGAGAACGGGCATGGCGCGGAAATTGGCGCGGAACATGTTTTCCGTCATCAAATCGTATATCCACTGCGCGGCGTGTTCGCGGCGCTCTTTGCCCGGAAGGTCGGCGGGCAGTTCCATCTTGCGCGGTGGGAAGAAGGTGAGGGTGATGCGCGGGAATAGCCGGCGCTTCACCTTGCCGCCGAGCAGCGAGAGATAAGTGAACTGCGCGCCTTCGATATGGATGGGTAGCACGGTGGCATTGGTCTTATCGAGGATGAGGCCGGTCCCGTCATAGATTTTCATGATGCCGCCGGTGGTGGTGATGCGCCCTTCCGGGAAGATCACCACCGTGCCTTTTTCCTTGAGGCGGGCGATGACGCTTTTGGTGGTCATCGGCTGCGAGGGGTCAATGCGGAAAACTTCTACAAGCTTGATCAGCGGGCGGAAATACCATTTGCGCGCCTGGAACTCGTTCATGGCGAAGGCGGGCTTTTGCGGCAGGAACACCGCCAGCAGCAGCGGGTCCAGAAAGGACTGGTGGTTGGCGATCACGATCACCCGCTCGCCCGCCGCATGGAAATGCTCCAGTCCGCGCACGCGTACGCGGAAAAGCGCCTTAAGCAGGAAGGTGAGCAGGCTTCGCAATAAGCTTTCTGGCATAGGCGAATACTCCAAGATTGAGCACGGCGAGGAGGAGGAACAGATCGGTGATGCTAAGGCCCATCGCCAGCAGGCTGGCGCAGACGATGGCGGCTACGGTCATGAACAGCGAATCTGAGAGGTTACTGGCCGCGATCACACGCGAGCGGTAATGCGCTTCGCTGCCCATTTGCAGAATGGCGTAGAGCGGCACCATATATACGCCGCCGCACACCGATACCATCAGCATGCATCCTGCAATTAGCCAGTGCTGCGGGTTGGCGAAGAATTCGGAGACGGAGAGCAGATGGTCGCCCACCGGCTGCGGTGTGGTGAAGACCATCAGCGCCGAGAACAGCGAGACGCCGAACAGCGCCCACGGCACATAGCGGGCGGTGACTTCGCCCTTCAGCAGCACATCCGCCAGCACCGCGCCCAGCGCGATGCCGATGGAGAAGAGGGTGAGGAATACGGTATAAACCTTCGCGTCGGCATGAATCACGTCGGTGGCGTAATTGGCGAATTGCGACATGTAGATGGAGCCGACCAGCAGGAACCACGACAGCCCTAAGATGGATTTGAACACCTTGTTGGAGCGCCGCGCGAAATTGACGATCTCACAGGCGCCGGACCAGAGGTAGAAATGTACCTCCGTTTCGGGTGCGGCGGGCTTGGTGCGCGGAATCAGCAGGCTCGCCAGCAGGCCGATCACGGCGACGCCCATCAGCGACAGGCCGATGGCGTGCGGTGAGATTTCCACCAGCAGCGCGCCCGAAATCAGCCCCAGCAGCACGCCGAGATAGGTGCCCGCCGAGATGAAACCGTTGCCTGCGAGCAGCTCTTTCTCATGCAGATGCTCGGGGAGAATCGCGTACTTGATCGGGCCGAAGAAGGTGGAATGGGTGCCGCTGATGAACAGCATCACCATCAGCAGGTAGATATTATTGGTGAGGAAGCCGTAATAGGACACCGCCATGATGAGGATTTCCACCAGCTTGACGTAGGTTACCAACTGGCCTTTTTCCACCTTGTCGGAAAGCTGCCCGGCCACGGAGGAGAAGAGCATGAACGGCACCACCAAAAGCGCCGAGCAGATGGTGACAAGGATGGCCGGTTTTTCCACCGGCAGTTCAATGCCGTGGCGCGAGGCATAGGCGATCAGCACGATCAGGCCGTTTCTCAGCATGTTATCATTAAAGGATCCCAGGAACTGCGCCAGAAACATCGGCATGAAACGGCGTTTCAGGAACAGGCCGTATTTGAGGTGGGTAATCTCCTTCAAGTCCATGCGATTCCTTTGTTTTTCCCAGACAGGCGCTATGTTTGCTATCATCCCCGCGAAAGCGGGGATCCACGGCCATGTGCTTTGTCCCAGGCGGGGGCTGGATTCCCGCTTTCGCGGGAATGACAGTGTGCCGATGACGTAACGGCTTGCCATGGGGGAAAGCTGCAACATTGCCATCCCTTCCTGCCTAGACTATATAAGCGCCAGCGACAACCATCAATTTAGGGATGAACCATGGAAAAACCAAGCCGCGAGCAGGCGGAAGCGGCGGTGCGCACGCTGCTGGCCTATGCGGGCGAAGACCCAGGGCGTGAAGGGCTGCTTGATACACCGAAGCGCGTGGTGAAAGCCTACGGCGAATATTTCGCCGGATACGAAAAAGACCCGCTGGAAGTACTCAGCCGCACCTTCGAGGAGGTGGAGGGGTATGACGAAATGGTGATCCTGCGCGATATCCGCTTTGAATCGCACTGCGAGCATCACCTCGCGCCGTTTTACGGCCGGGCGCATGTGGCCTATATCCCCAATACCCGTGTGGTGGGCCTGAGCAAACTCGCGCGGCTGGTGGATATTTATGCGCGAAGGCTGCAGATTCAGGAGAAAATGACCGCCCAGATCGCCAATACCCTCAATGACACGCTGAAGCCCAAGGGCGTGGCCGTGGTGATCGAGGGAGTGCATACCTGCATGACCATGCGCGGTGTGCACAAGCAGGGTGCCACCATGCAGACCAGCCGCTTAACCGGCCTCTTCCGCAGCGACCCGCGCACGCGGCAGGAGTTTTTCGATTTGATCAAGATTCCGTCGTTCCATAACGCGGCAGGGTGAGGGATATGCTGTCGTCCCGGCGCAGGCCGGGACCCATGCCATACAGCCATGAAAACCGGTTATGTTTATCTACTCACCAACCAGCCCTTCCGAACGCTCTATATCAGCGTCTCCAGCGATTTGGTAAAACGCATTTACGAACACAAAACGAAAGCGGTAAAAGGTTTTACACAGGAATATAATCTCGACCAACTGGTCTATTACGAGATTCACGAAAACATAGATCAAGCCATCCTTCGCGAAAAACAGATAAAGGAATGGAAACGCAACTGGAAATTACGGCTGATTATGGATATGAATCCGCAGTGGAGGGATTTGTATGATGATATTGTGCGCTAACATATGCTGCATGGCATGGGTCCCGGCCTGCGCCGGGACGACGGGGAGTTGAATGTACACCGCCACCACCAACCATATCAGCGTGACCGTCTATCCGCTCTATCTCGATGACCAGTCGGTGCCGGAGGAGGATCATTATGTCTGGGCCTATACCATCCAGATCGAGAATCACGGCGAGAAAACCGTGCAGCTGATCAACCGTTACTGGCATATCACCGACGCCACCGGCGGGGTACAGGAAGTGCAGGGGGCGGGCGTGGTCGGCGAGCAGCCTGTGCTGGAGCCGGGGGAGGTGTTCCAGTACACCAGCGGCGCGAGCCTGCACACCCCGTCCGGCATCATGCAGGGCCATTATGAGATGGTAACCACCGACGGTGATGAATTTGCCATTGAAATTCCACCATTTTCCCTGGATAGCCCGGAGCAGATGCTGCGGCCTAACTGACTGTCATATATAATTCATTTTCTATGGCGTGGAATTATAGTATGATGGTGAAGTGGTAATATAATGCGCAAGGTCTGCGATGCAATTTGACGCCAATGGCAATCCGATAGCCGTTCAGGTTACGGAAACTAAAAATCCAGCGGAGAACACGGTGGATGCGGTTTTTAAGGCCGCTCCCACCGGTGCACAGCGTATGATCAACGCCAGTATGGGTATCCTGAATGTGGTATCCTTTGGTCTGATTCCGGCGCAAAAGATTAGCCTCGGCAGCTTTGAAGAAGCCAAGCCTAAGGGAACTCCCGGCATTATGGATGCCAAAATCAATCCTGGCGCGGCTACTTTGGCCCCGCGTGGTAGCAACGTGGCTAACGGCTTCCTTCAACTGCTGGTGCGAGACCATGAATATCTCAAAGGTTCCGCCATGTCTCCTGAGGCTTTGGTGTGCAGCAATATCGGCCCGGCGAATAATGCTTCCATGGCTGATCTTGGCAATTATAGTCCCTCTGCTGGCGGCGGCGGTGGCGGTGGTTGGAGTATGGACGTTTAACGTCCCTACACTCTTTCCTGTTTGCCCCATCGCATAAACTACGATAGATAATTCCCTTGAATCCATGTCATTCCCGCGCAGGCGGGAATCCAGATGTTTCGCTTGCGCTGTGAACGCAGTGCGCTGGATGCCCGCTTTTTCGGGCATGATATATGCAAAATAAAACCGGAACGCATCGGGGGAGCCATGAAAATCGCGGTGTTGCATGAGCGGCAGGGGAATGAGCGGCGCGTGGCTGCAACGCCCGACATGGTGCGCAAATATCTTCAGTCCGGCGTGGAGATTGTGGCGGTGGAGGCTGGCGCGGGCGAGGGCGCGGCGATTGCCGATCAGGCCTATGCGGACGCGGGCGCGCAGATTGCCGCTAATGCGGCGGAGGCGCTGGCGGGTGCGCAAGTGGCGCTCTGCGTGCAGGCCCCGCACCCTACCGATATTGACCGGATGGAACCGGGCGCGCTGCTGGTCGGCATGCTCGATCCGTACCATGCCGATGTTCTGCTTCCGCATTATTCGGCGCGAAATATCACCACCTTCTCGCTGGAACTGCTGCCGCGCATTTCACGCGCGCAGAGCATGGACGTACTGTCCTCGCAAAGCAATATCGCCGGCTACCGCGCCGTGATCGAAGCGGCGAACGCCATGCGCAAGGTGGTGCCGATGTGGTCCACCGCCGCCGGACCCGTGGCCCCTGCCAAGGCGCTGGTGCTGGGCGCGGGCGTGGCCGGGTTGCAGGCCATCGCCACGGCGCGCCGCCTGGGGGCGGTGGTGTCGGCGTTCGACGTGCGGCCGGTAGTGAAGGAGCAGGTGGAGTCGCTCGGCGCGAAATTCGTCGAAGTGCCCGCCGAAGAAGGCGCGGAAACCAAGGGCGGTTACGCCAAGGAAATGAGCGAAGACTATAAGAAGCGCCAGCAGCAGCTGATTTTCGACACCATCATCAAGCAGGATATGGTCATCACCACCGCCCTTATCCCCGGCAAGCCAGCGCCGGTGCTGATTACGGAAGAGATGGTGAAAGCGATGAAGAAGGGCGCAGTGATCGTGGACCTCGCGGTCGCTTCCGGCGGCAACTGCCCGCTTACCGAATATGAGCAGGTGGTGGAAAAACACGGCGTCACGCTGATCGGCTACGCCAACCTCCCCAGCCACGTG
>CAYPEF010000062.1:0-13483 GCA_964409675.1 uncultured Rickettsiales bacterium
GCTCCATCTTTCCATGTCTATCTGAATAATTGATAAAGCAAGCTTTTAAAGTAGCGCTTGTATTGATTTGTACTCACAATGAGCGTTAAGTGCTCTTGGAAAATTATATATAAATAGTGCACCAAAGCGGAATAACCTCGAACCGGGTTGAGGAATTACAAGTGGTTCTACAAGGCTGGGTGGAAGTATTTAAGTTGCCACCAACGCTAAATGGGAAACGTTTTTCGTGGGAAGCACTGCATGGTCTGAAGAGCGTGGGAGGCGGACGGTAAATTCCGTGCCCTCTTTTTCCAACGAGGCGACGCGGATCGTTCCCTTATGGGCTTCAACGATTTCTTTAATGATGTAGAGGCCCAGCCCAAGATTGTGCGATGCCATTGGATTTTTACTATCTTCTGCACGAATCAGGGATTCAAAAATTCTGTTGATATATGTAGGAGGGATAGGCGTGCCCTCATTATGTACCGATACCACGACTTCTCTCTGCCGGCCTGTGACCGTAATGGTAATCGGTGAATCCGTAAAACCATACTGTATGGCATTGCCCAGCAAGTTTGAGAAAATCTGCCCTATACGAGGTTTGTCCCATTCCCCCTCGGTATTCCCTGAAATCTTCAAGTTGAAGGTGCGATCCGGGTGGCTAGTGCGCTTTTCATCCACCAGTTGCCTGCTGACAAAGCCCATATCCATGGGTCTTCTGATTATGGGGATGCCGGACCCAAGCCGAGTCTGGGTTAGATCGAGAAGATAGTTGACCATATCGATGGCACGATCAGAACAATCAGTGATTTGTGATAGCAGCATTGTTTGCCGTTCATTAATCTGCTCCGCTCCTATCTTCAGTGCAAGCTCAGCCGACATCTTCACGGTTGATAATGGGCTGCGAAGATCGTGGCTCAGTATGCCTAAAAACAGATGTCTCGAATAATCCAGTTTTTTTGAGTAATGGGCGATTGATTCCACCAGCGCCTGATCAATCGACTCATTAAAGCGGGTTAAATCCAAAATATCCTTGTGCGTGATTTCCGTCAGTTGCATATCCCACAATTGAATGATGCTGGCACGTAATGCGCGATACTCCGAAACCATCTGATCCATATTGAATCCGCCAGCATGGCGTAACGAGGCGTGCGCTTCAGCGGCGGTGGGGGTCAGATGGGGGGATTTTTTACCGTGCGATTTTTTAACTTGTTCTATGTCGGTCTGTGCGGACTCAATGTCCTGGCATATGAAGTCCAGTATTTCCTTTATATGATCGCGCAGTGCGAGCGGACTCATGCTGTCGGAGGCGGGGGCCAGCGTTCGCGCAAAACTCTCCCATTCTCCAATAATCTGGGATCTGTTTGCACGAATGAATGCTGCTAAGCGCATAGTACCTCTAATTATCCTATATCACACTCTGCTACAAAAGATAAGTTTACTGTTGGGAAGTAAGAAGGTTGCACTAACTCCTCCTGTCCCATGAAGAAAACCGCCGCGGACTTAACCAAACGGCACGGAAAACCTACGCTTCTCCAGCACTATGTCTAAATAGGGATAAGCAATATCAGCAACTTGGAGTATGTGGTGCCCCGGGTCGGAATCGAACCGACACACCCGAAGGTACCGGATTTTGAGTCCGGCGCGTCTACCAGTTCCACCACCGGGGCATGGGAAGGCGCTGCGGCACAGGGCGCAGCGTGGCTAGGCGGGCTGATCGCCGCGCCTGACGGGCAGTATTAAGCATTCTCCCGGGCGAAACGCAATCATTCTCTTTGGGCTTCAGGGTTGTGGCGGAGAAGGGGGCAGCTTATATAGGGGAATATGACCGCAGCTTCCACCTTCGCGCTCCTGCCCGGGCGCGCTTTTATCCGCATCCGCGGCGAGGATGCGCGCGCGTTCCTGCAGGGGCTGATCAGCAATGATATTCATGCGCTTTCGCCGGTGCGGGCGCTCTACGCCCTGCTGCTGACGCCGCAGGGGAAATTCCTGCATGATTTCTTTCTTACGCAGCAGGATGATGCGATTTTACTGGAATGCGAGCAAGCGCGCGCGGAAGAGCTGCTGCGCCGCCTGAGCATGTACCGTCTGCGCAGCAAGGTGGCGCTGGAGCTGCTGCCGCCGCAAGAGATGGCTGCGGCGGCCTGGTTCGGCGCAGGCATGCCGCTAGGTAGCCCCGGGGTAATGCAGGCGGACGGCTCCTATGCCGATCCTCGCTTGGCAGGGCTCGGAATGCGCCTGCGCGCCGCGCCTGAGGCGCTGGCGGCATGGAAAGAAGCGCGGCAGGCGAGAGCGGGGGGTGCTAAGGATTACCACGACTGGCGCATTGCCTGCGGCGTGCCGGAAGGCGGGATGGATCTGATACCCGAAAAAACCCTGCCGCTCGATTACGGGCTGGACCGGCTGCACGCCGTCGATTACGGCAAGGGCTGCTATGTCGGGCAGGAGGTGACGGCGCGCATGCATTATCGCGCCACCTTGCGCAAGCGGCTCTACAGCGTGCAGGCGGATGCGCCGCTCCCGGGTCCGGGCGTACAAATCAGGGCGGGCGATGCCGTCATCGGCGAGCTGCGCTCATGCGCAGGAAAAGCCGGGCTGGCGCTGCTGAATCAGGAGGAGTGGGAAGCGAACGGCCGTGCTTCCTTGCAAGCGGACGGCGTGCCGCTGCGGGCGGAGCTGCCAGCATGGAACGCAACATGATACAAGCGCGTGGGCCTGCAAGAGGCACGCTTATTGCTGATGATAATTATCAAGGCCGGTGGAATCACATCGATTTTTAATGGTGCGAGCGTGCATCTGGAGTATAATGAAATTCATGGCTGAACATATTGCATTCAATGCGGCGATCGACAACCCTTCCGGCTACCTGACGGACCGGCTGCTGGTGGCTATGCCCTCGGTGCAGGACGGCTGCTTCAACCGCTCGGTGATTTATATTTGCGCGCATAACGCCTCCGGTGCCATGGGGGTGATTGTCAATTCCCTGATCGATTCGATTTCATTACATGAGGTGATGGAGCAGCTGGAAATTGCCATGGACATTCCCGCCGACATGCCGGTGCATTTTGGCGGGCCAGTGGATGCTCACCGCGGCTTCGTGCTGCACAGCAGCGACGTGGTGCTGGACGATAGTTTAGTGCATGCAAGCGGCATGGCGCTCACCGCCAATGTGCATATACTGCGCGATATCGCCGCCGGCAAGGGCCCCGAGCAGGGCGCGCTGATGCTCGGCTATGCTGGCTGGTCGCCGGGTCAGCTGGAGGCGGAGATCGAGGCGGGCAGCTGGATTGTGGCGCAGCCCGACAAGAAGATCATTTTTGAAACCGACAATGAGCTGAAATGGTCGCTCGCCTGCGCCTCGCTCGGGATTGATGATTCCTCGCGGCTGTCCTATACGGTCGGGCACGCGTAAGTTCTGTGTATTTCAGTTCCCTCCCATCATATGGCATGACGCTGCGCACTTTGCACAAGCTGACTGCTGGACAGCCCCGGACGAAGGCAGGGGTAATGAGAATGCATGCCGAGGAAAGCGATCCTCTCTTGTCTTAGGCCGCGCTGGCCACTTCGCGCAGTTCCTCGGAGAGGAAATCGAGGGTGATTTCCATGCCGTCGCGTAAACCTACCTCGGCGGTGAAGCCGAGCGTGTTGCGTGCATGCGCGGGGTCGCCGAGTGAGTGGCGCAGGTCGCCGGCGCGGGCGTCAGCGTAGGCGACGCGCAAATGCTCGCCGGTTAAGTCGCTTATCAGCGTGGCCATGGCGTTGACGCTGGTGCGCACGCCGGTGCAGACATTGAACACGCCTTCGCGCAGCTTACCGGTTTCCAGCGCGTGCATGGCGCGGGTGAGGGCGTTCACCACATCCAGCACGTAGATGAAATCGCGCGACTGCTCGCCGTCGCCGAACACGGTGAACGGCTCGCCGGCGAGGATGCGCTTGGCGAAGATGGAGATGACGCCGCTATAGGGGGAGTTGGGGTCCTGCCGTGGGCCGTACACGTTGAAAAAGCGCATGCC
This sequence comes from uncultured Rickettsiales bacterium, assembly GCA_964409675.1. Classification (GTDB taxonomy): domain Bacteria; phylum Pseudomonadota; class Alphaproteobacteria; order Rickettsiales; family SXRF01; genus CAYMDD01. The sequence goes on from CAYPEF010000062.1 coordinate 3,993, forward strand.
GGCGTTAGGGATGCTATGCACGTGCGACGCCACTTTGCCGTGCAGCTCGCAGCCGAGCTTGTCGGCGCCGTAAGCGCTGAGCGGCATCGGGTGAAGCCCTTCATGGAAGGGGGGCTGGTGGCCGTCGCCGTAGACGGCGGCGGAGGAGGCGTACACTACCGGCGTCTTATGCGCCTTGGCCGCCTCGAACACATTGATGGTGGCGGAAAGGTTCACTTCATGCGTGCGCTTCCATTCCTCGTTGGAGCGCGCCACGGAGGCAATAGCGGCCAGGTGGAAGCAGCCGTCGATGCCGTCAAATGCCTGCCGCACCATGTCGACGTCGCTGACATCGCCCTTGATGAACTGGGCGCGCGCGGGGATCTGTGCGCGTTTCCCGGTCGAAAGATCATCGAGAACAGTGACTTTGTGACCTTGTGTAATCAGGGCGTGAGCGAGGTGAGAACCGATGAAACCGGCACCTCCGGTTACAAGATAATGCATGGGTAAAGCCTAATTTTTATTTTTTTTGGGGTGTTAGTATATGAAATTGTTTTTAATAATTGCACCGCACCATAGCAATAGCAATTTTTCCCATTTCAGGAAAGAAAGAAGTGCCTTTATTTACATAAATAGGCCATCAGGAAAGCGCTAAAAGCGTGAGAAGTCGTATTCCGGCGTAATTTCCAAGGCTTGGTGAAGTTGCGTTAAATATATCTGGCGCGGAATTTCCCGAATGCCGAACTGCAGCAGGTGTGGATTGACATATTGTGCGTCAAACAGCGTGTAACCATATGATTTCAGAAAGGATATGGTGTGAACCAGCGCCGCCTTGCTGGCGTTGCTAACACGGGAAAACATGCTTTCCCCGAAAAATGCCCCACCCAGAGCGATACCGTACAGCCCGCCCATCAACTCTCCGTCCCGCCAGCTCTCGATGCTGTGGGCGAAGCCTTTGCGCCAGAGTTCGGTGTAGGCGGCAATAATTTCCTCGTTGATCCAAGTTTCCTTGCGCTTGGCGCAGGCCTCGATCACGGCGGGAAACGCCGTATTCATGCGCATCTCGAACGGGTGGCGGCGCAGCTCCTTTTTCAGCCGTCTCGGCACATGGAATTCCTCCAGCGGGAACACGGCGCGCATGTCGGGGGAGTACCAGTAGATTTCCCGCGCATGCCTGCCTTCGCTCATCGGGAAATAGCCGGTGGCATAGGCGGCGAGCAAGAGCTCAGGTGTGAGCTTCAGTTGGCTCAATGCCGGTCGGTGCTCAGCAGCGCCTGCATGGCGCGCAGGCCCAGCAGGTAGCTTTGCGCCCCGAAGCCGCAGATCACCCCGTGCGACGCTTTGGAGATATAGGACTGGTGTCGGAATTCCTCGCGGCGGAAGATATTGGACAGATGCACTTCGATCACCGGTTGTTTAATCATCAGCAGCGCATCCATGATGGCAATGGAGGTATGAGTATAGGCCCCGGCGTTGATAATCACCGCCTGCTGCGCGGCATGCGCATTGTGCAGCGCATCAATTATCGCGCCTTCGTGGTTGCTCTGGAACCAGTCAAGGGTAAGGCCGAGCGCCTTGGCTTCGGCGCGGCAGGCGGCCTCAATATCGGCCAGCGCCTGCGTGCCGTACAACTCCGGTTCGCGCTTGCCGAGCATATTCAGGTTCGGGCCGTTGACAATCAGGATGCTAGCTGGCATAGGCTGAAAACTTAATAAATACGAGACTTCCAGCCTATCATCCGCTATATTCATTGCCAAATGATTAATACCATGGAAATCACCGTCAACGGCGAACTGAAGCGCATTCCGGCATCCTGCACCGTGCAGGGCCTGGTGGCCGATCTGGCGCTGGATGCGCGCCAGATCGCGGTGGAGCGCAACCTTGCCATCGTGCCGCGCTCAGCCTACGGCGATACGCATCTGGCGGCGGGCGACCGGGTGGAAATCGTGCGCTTTATCGGAGGAGGGTGAGAATGCAGGTGGATAACGGCTTTACCGTGGCGGGGAGGACCTTCCATTCGCGGCTGCTGGTGGGCACCGGCAAATACAAGGATATGGCCGAGACCAAAGCGGCCATTGAAGCCAGTGGCGCGGAAATCGTGACGGTAGCGGTGCGCCGGGTCGATTTAAGCGGTAAGGAAGAAAGCCTGCAAAGCGCGCTAGATCCGAAGCGCTACACCTATCTCCCCAATACCGCCGGATGCTACACGGCAGACGAGGCGGTGCGGACCTTGCGCCTTGCCCGCGAAATCGGCGGCTGGACGCTGGTGAAGCTGGAAGTGATCGGCGATAAGGTCACCCTCTACCCGGACGCTGAGGAAACGCTCGCCGCCGCAAAGATTCTGATCAGCGAAGGCTTCGACGTAATGGCCTACACCAATGATGACCCCGTGATGGCCCGGAAACTTGAGGATGCCGGCTGCGTCGCCATCATGCCTTTGGGCGCACCCATCGGCTCCGGTCTCGGCATCCAGAACCCGCTGCAAATTCGCCTGATCGTCGAGCAGGCCGGCGTGCCGGTGCTGGTGGACGCCGGGGTGGGTACCGCCTCGGACGTAACGGTGGCGATGGAACTCGGCTGCGACGGCGTGCTGCTCAACACAGCCATCGCCAATGCGCAATACCCGGTGCTGATGGCGCAGGCCATGCGCAAGGCGGTGGAGGCGGGCAGGCTGGCGTATCTGGCGGGGCGAATGCCGCAGCGGGAATACGCGGTGGCGAGTTCGCCGTTAAAGGGAATGGTTGCTTAGCGCCACCCAACCGGATGGCGGCGGAAGACTTCCTGGCAGAAGGCGATGCCCCAGCTGACGATATGATCGCCAAACTTCTTCATTACGCCCACGGCGTTATCGGCGTAATCCACGCAGGCGCTGACCTGGCTTAGATCGAACAGGCAGACGCTGAAACCCGATAGCAGCACCAGCAGGCTGACGCCGGTGATGGCATAAAAGATGCTGAACGGGTTCGGCGGCACGTGCGGGGGGCGGATCGGCATCAGGATAACATCCTTTTTCTTTACAGTGTGCCAAAACATCTGCGAAGAATAAACCGGATTATGCAGCGTTACGTTAAAATTCATGCACTTGTCACAAATTCGCCTTGCCCTCTATCAGCCTGATATTGCGCAGAATGTCGGCAGCATCCTGCGCCTGTGCGCCTGTTTCGGGGTGCCGCTTGATATTATCGAGCCGTGTGGCTTCCCCTTTGACCGCCAGCGCGTTAGCCGCAGCGCCCTCGATTACGGCGGGCTTGCCGAGCTGAGCCAGCATGCCTCGTGGGAGGCTTTCCGCCGTCAACTCACGGCCCCGGCGCGGCTGGTGCTGCTGACTACCAAGGCGGCGCAACCCTATCATGCGTTCGCCTTCCTCCCCGGTGATATCTTACTGCTGGGCCGCGAAAGCGCGGGCGTGCCGGAGGAGGTGCATGCAAGCGCCGATGCGCGCATCACCATCCCTATCCGTGCGCAAACGCGCTCGCTGAATGTCTCCCACGCCGCCGCCATCGCACTGGCCGAGGCGCTGCGGCAAACCCATTCTTTTCCATGAGGATTCCATGACTGTCACCGATCACAAGCAACGCGCCAGCGCTTGGTTTGAAGAATTACGTAATGCCATCTGCGCCGCCTTTGAGGCGTGCGAAACCGAATTCGCGCAAGCGCGCGGTGGCGAGCCGGGGCGCTTTGCCCGCACCCCGTGGAACCGCGAGGGCGGTGGGGGCGGGGTAATGGGTGTAATGAAAGGGCAGGTGTTTGAAAAAGTCGGCGTCAACATCTCTACCGTGCACGGCGAATTCAGCGAGCCGTTCCGCAAGGAAATACCCGGGGCGGACGCTGACCCGCGCTTCTGGGCCAGCGGCATTTCCTTGGTGGCGCATATGCGCTCGCCGCTGGTGCCGGCGGTGCATATGAACACGCGGATGATTGTGGTGGGCGGCGATGAAACTCCCCGCCTCTGGTTCGGCGGCGGCGCCGATCTCAACCCGATGTTCGAGGACGCGCAGGACACAGCTGATTTCCACGCCGCCTTCAAAGCCGCCTGCGATGCGTTCGACCCCGCCTATTATCCGAAATTCAAAACATGGTGCGACGAATATTTCTTCATCAAGCACCGGAATGAAGCGCGCGGCGTCGGTGGCATTTTCTATGATTATGTCAACACCGGCGACTGGGAGCGCGATTTTGCCTTCACGCAATCCGTGGGCAAAGCCTTCCTGCACATCTACCCCCAGCTGGTGCGCCGCCACATGTTCGAGACATGGACCGACCAACAGCGCGGACACCAGCTGCGCAAGCGCGGCCGCTACGCCGAATTCAACCTGGTCTATGACCGCGGCACCCGCTTCGGCCTGATGACCGGCGGCAACCCGGAAGCGATATTGATGAGCCTGCCGCCAGTGGCGGTGTGGGAGTGAGGACGTGGATTAACGATGGATTTTCATGCTTGATGAATATAGCATATCCAATAGTGCATATCCTGAATATGGATAATTTGTTATATCAATATACTATAACAAAAGAGGATGGTGATGAGCAACGCAGAAGAAGGTAATGGAAATCGTCCGGTAAGGTAGCCAAGAACCTAAAGCCATCAGCCAGTGGATGGCGTTCGGAATCATAGTGAATTTCTTGAAAAAATTTTGGATTAGCAAGTGCAGGCCGGTCAGCCCACCACAAAGCATCCGCGCGGTAGCGGCTGGGAGTTATAGCTCCCGGCTACCCGCAACACGTTCTATGGCCGCAGCTCGCGTACTCCAACTGGCAGCAGCGCTTCGCTCTGCCAAGGGGATCGGTTCCGCAGAATCGGCGGCAGAGGCGGCAGGCGGCGTAAATTCTATATCGCGTGAAAGCCTAAGCTCATGCAGGCGCTTCATACAGGCATTCGCCTGTTCTTCGGTAAGTTTACCTGTTGTAGCAAGATGTGCACTGCAGGTAGGTGATAATTTTTTATTAAATCTAATATTTTCAACCTGTTGTCCGCCTTCTGTCATGGCATTATTGAGCGTTGCGACCAGCGCATCTATTTCCACTTCGGATAGCTTTATACGATAACCGTCTTGATCGGTGCGCAATATGATGGAAACGCCATATTTTTCTTTTCCCAGTATTTCATTAAAAAATCCAGGCTTGGCAAGCGTGCGCCGGGCAACGCTTTCCACTCCGTGCGTAAACTGCGCGAGCAAGCTTTTATACGTTGCCGTATCGGTTGGCGTATGGCGTTTCCACATAGGCATCTCATTTAGGAAAATTATCTGTTAATTTTCATAAATCACTTAAGCGTAAAAATAAAGCGGCATCATGATGATGCCGCTTTATTTATGGATAAGCTATTGAAACGGCTTTTTTAGGCAATCGCCCCATGGCAATGCTTGTACTTCTTCCCTGAACCGCAGGGGCAGGGCTCGTTGCGGCTTAGGCGCTGCTCGCCGGTTGGCGGCGGCGCGTTGGTTCCGGCATCGCTGAAGGCGGGGTCTTCGCGGGTTTCCTGCATCTGCACCGGCATGGTGCGCTCCCAGCCGACGGGCGGCTGCACGGCAATTTCCAAGTGCGCCGCGCGCTCAGTAGTGAGTTCGCGCAAGTGGTTCAGCATATGCTCGAACAGGGAAAAGGCTTCCTGCTTGTATTCATTCAGCGGGTCGCGCTGGCCGTAGGCGCGTAAGTTGATGCCGTGGCGTAAATGATCCAGCGTCAACAGATGGTCTTTCCACAGGCTGTCCAGCGTTTGCAGCAGCAGGCGCTTTTCCACCATGCGCAGCAGCGGCGCGCCATATTTTTCTTCCTTCTCGCGCATTTGCGCTTCGGTGGCGGCGGTAACGCGGCTAAGGATTTCCTCGTCGGCGATGCCTTCTTCCTTCGCCCAGTCCTGCACCGGCAGGTGCAGGCCGTAGATGCGGAACAGTTCTTTTTCCAGCGTCTGCGTATCCCACTGCTCCGCATAGGATTTTGGCGGGATATGCGTATGCACCAGCTGCGCATTCACATCGTGGCGCATGTCGGCAAGCGTTTCCGAGACATCCTGCGCATCCATCAATTCGAGGCGCTGTTCGTAGATAACCTTGCGCTGGTCGTTCATCACGTCGTCGAACTTGAGCAGATTCTTGCGAATTTCGTAGTTGCGCGCTTCCACCTTGGTCTGCGCGCGCTCCATGGCGCGGGTCATCCATGGGTGGGTGATGGCTTCGCCCTCGCGCAGGCCGAGTTTCTGCAACAGCCCGTCGATGCGCTCGGAGCCGAAGATGCGCATTAAATCGTCTTCCAGCGAAATAAAGAACTTGCTCGCGCCCGGATCGCCCTGGCGGCCTGAGCGGCCACGTAGCTGGTTATCGATGCGGCGCGATTCATGCCGCTCAGTGGCAACCACATACAGCCCGCCCGCCGCCAGCACTTCCTGCTTGGCCGCAGCCACGTCCGCCTTCAATTGCTCGGCTTTCAGCCAGTGCTCGCTGCCCGGCTGCACCTCGCCGAATTGCTGTGTAATCAGCATTTCGGCGTTGCCGCCCAGCATGATGTCGGTGCCGCGCCCGGCCATGTTGGTGGCGATGGTGACAGCACCGGGACGGCCCGCCTGCGCGATGATCTGGGCTTCCTGCTCGTGGTAGCGCGCGTTCAGCACCTGGTGCGCAATCGGCGTTTTCTGCTGGCTGAGGGAGAGGATATAGGAGGCGAGGTCGCGCAGCTTGGTTTCTTCCTCCAGCAGTTTCTCGGCCTGCTTGTCGCCCTTTTTCTCACGCTGTTTTTTCAGCTCATCGGCCTGCTTGTTCAGCTCGGCGGCGGTCTCTTTAAAGAATTTCGGGTTCTTCAGCAGACCCGAAAGATATTCCGATTTTTCGATGCTAACCGTTCCCACCAGCACTGGCTGCTTGCGCTGGTGGCAGTCGATGATCTGCAACAGCACGGCGCGGTATTTCTCCTTCGCGGTGCGGTAAATCTCATCGTCATAATCGATGCGCGCTACGGCCACATTGGTCGGGATTTCGATGGTTTCCAGCTTGTAGATATCGCGGAATTCGCCCGCTTCGGTCATCGCCGTGCCGGTCATGCCGGAGAGCTTGGGGTAGAGGCGAAAGTAATTCTGGAAGGTGATGGAAGCCAGCGTCTGGTTTTCATTCTGGATGGTGACGTTTTCCTTGGCTTCCAGCGCCTGGTGCAGCCCGTCCGAATAGCGCCGCCCTTCCATCATGCGGCCTGTGAATTCATCGATGATGACGATTTTGTCGTCCTTGACGATGTAATCGACGTCCTTGGCAAACAGCTTATGCGCCCGCAGCGCCTGGTTCACATGATGCACGAGGCTCACATGCTCAATGTCGTAGAGCGAGGCCGGGGGGGTGAGCATCCCGGCGGCTTCCAAAAGCGCCTCGATATGCCGCACGCCTGCCTCCGTCAGGGTCACGCTGCGCTGCTTTTCATCCTTCTCGAAATCTTCCTCGGTTAGCTGTGGAATCAGCTTATCCGCCTTGGTGTAGAGGTCGGAATTATCCTCGGTGGGGCCGGAGATGATCAGCGGCGTGCGCGCCTCGTCGATCAGGATGGAATCCACCTCATCCACGATGGCGTAATTGAACGGGCGGTGCGCCATCATGTCGCGCGCGAATTTCATGTTATCGCGCAGATAATCGAAGCCAAGCTCATTATTGGTGGCATAGGTGATGTCGCAGGCGTACTGGGCGCGGCGCTCGTCGTCATCCAGCCCGTGCGTAATGCAGCCGACACTTAAGCCAAGGAACCGGTGAATCTTGCCCATCCATTCCGAGTCGCGGTGAGCAAGGTAGTCGTTCACTGTCACCACATGCACGCCCTTGCCGGTGAGGGCATTCAAATAAGCGGGCAGGGTGCAGACCAGCGTCTTGCCTTCGCCGGTGCGCATCTCGGCGATCATACCCTTATGCAGCACGATGCCACCGACCAGCTGCACGTCGAAATGGCGCATGCCCAGCACGCGCTTGCCCGCCTCGCGCACGGTGGCAAACGCGTCCACCAGCAGATCGTCGAGCTTTTCCCCGCTTTGCGCGCGTTCCTTCAGCCATTGGGTGCGCCCCTGCAGTTCGGCGTCCGACAGGCGGGCGACGGTATCTTCCAGCGCGTTGATGCGGGCGACCGTGCCGCCAAGCGATTTGATGAAGCGCTCATTGGCGGTGCCGAAAAGCTTGCGGGCGAGAGAATGGATGGTCATGGTGCGGTAATGGGTCCGGTTTCGGGCGAACGGTCAGCGCCGTTTGCAGCGTTTATATCATCTTTAGCGGGAACAGATAAGCATTCGCTGGAATAATGTCAATTGCAGCCCGGGAAATACTCTCTTAATTTCCTCCCCCTCCAAGGGGGAGGGTGGGCTTTTCCGCATGGCCCATGCTTGCCAAGTCGGCGTGGCTATGCAATAAGCAGGGCAGTTTAGCGTTTACCCCTTCACTTATGACAAAGGACCGTTCCATGACCCTCCGTTCGCTGCTCCTGATCTCGGCCACCGCCATTGCGTTTGCCCAGCCCGCCCTTGCCGAGGACAAAGCCCCCGCCAAGCCGGAAGTGGCCCCCGCCGCCGAAGCGAAATCCACGCCCGATTACACCGTGCTTACGCTCAACGGCCAGCCGATCAAGAACTCGGAAGTGGAAGACATGTGGAAAGGCCTGTTCGCCGGGGCGCAAGCACCTGATTTCAACACGTTTGACGAATCCGTGCGCCAGAATGTGCTGCGCGGCGTCATCAGCGAGCGGCTGCTCTACCAGGAAGCCCAGAAAGCCGGCGTCGATAAGGAAGCCGATGTGCAGAAGCGCCTGGAAAACCTGAAGCGCCAGCTGGTCATCCAGTCCTTCATCGAGCAGAAATCCAAGACGCTGGTATCCGACGAAGATCTGAAAAAAGCCTATGATGCTAAAGTGGCTGAGCTCAAGGGGCAGGAAGAAGTGCGCGCCCGCCATATCCTGGTGAAAACCGAGGAAGAAGCCAAGGAATTGTCTGCCCAGCTGAAAAAAGGCGGTGATTTTGAAAAGATCGCCAAGGAAAAATCCATCGACAAGGCTTCCGCTGCCCAAGGTGGCGACCTGAATTACTTCACCAAGGAGCGCATGGTGCCAAGCTTCTCTGAAGCTGCCTTTAAGCTGAAGAAAGGCGAAACCTCCGCGCCGGTGAAGAGCGATTTCGGCTGGCATATCATCCAGGTGACCGACCGCCGCCCGGTCAACGTGCCGAGCTTTGATGAGATGAAGGAATCGTTGCGCGCCGAAGCGCAGGGCAAGGCCACGCAAGCTTACGTGGAAGGCCTGCTGAAAACCGCCGACGTCAAGTATTTCGACCAGCAGGGCAAGGAAAAGCAGCTCTCCCGCACCTTCGAAGCCCCGAAAGCCCCGGCAGCTGAAGCCAAGCCGGAAGGCAAGCCCGAAGCCCAGCCCGCCCGCTAACCCTCCCACTTTCCCTCTCCCTTGAGGGGAGAGGGTTGCATCTTCTTAGCGCACTTGCGCTTAGAAGATGCTGGGTGAGGGTGACAGCGGTGCAGTAATACTGACAGGCTTTCACCCCCTCCAAG
>CAYPEF010000063.1:0-13029 GCA_964409675.1 uncultured Rickettsiales bacterium
AACTCGATACGAATCGTGACGGTATAGTTTCAGGCCAAGAAATTAAAGATTCTATGCGAGAAGTAGGATTTAAAGGACAAAAACGTCTCCTAGAGTGCTTGACTAACAATCTCGGAAAAGCATTAGCGGCAAATGGAGTGAACGTTGAGCTTGCAAACCATACATCGCAGCCCGAACATGGGTTATCCAAAGGGGGATTCAAAGGATCGAATCTAAGTGTATAATTTCTACTTAATCCTAAGTAAAACAATAATGCTTTCTCTATTATAGCATTCGCTACTTTCCTATTTTTAATTCCTGCGCCTTCAGCAATATATCCCGCGCCACCGGCGCTGCCGCTGATGCCCCGCCGCCGCCGTGTTCTACCATCACTGCAATCGCATATTTCGGGTCCGCTACCGGGGCGTAGGCGACGAACCAGGCGTGGTGGCGGAATTCCCACGGGAGCTTGTCTTGGTTCTGTCCGCGCACTAAAATACGGCGTACCTGCGCGGTGCCGGTTTTGCCCGCCATGGCGAATTCCGGCTGGGTGATGCGCTTGCTGTAGGCGGTGCCGCTGGACTCATTAGTTACCGCGTTCATGCCGTCGCGGATGGCTTTCAGGTGGGCTTCCTTTGCCTCAAATGCAGGCCAATGGTCCAGCGCTTCTTCCTTTAGCAATGTCGGCTTCACCATTTTGCCGGAGGCGATGCGCGCCGTCATCACCGCCAGTTGCAGCGGCGTGCCCAGCACATAGCCCTGCCCAATGCCGGCGTTCACCGTATCGCCGGGGTTCCAGCGGTCCTTGTAGCGCTTCATCTTCCAGTCCGGGTCGGGCACCAGCCCGGCTTTTTCGCCGAGCAGGCCTAAATCCTGCAGGCTCCCAAAACCGAAGGCGCGTGCCATGTCGCGCAATGGCTCGATCCCCATGCGCTGCGCCACTGTGTAGAAAAATGTATCACATGACCCGGCCAGCGCCGAATGCAGGTTTACCGTGCCGTGGCCGCCTTCTTTCCAGCAATTAAAGCGGTGCGTGCCCAGAAAGAAATGCCCGGGGCAGAACACATGCGTATCAGTGGTGATGGCCCCGCTTTGCAGGCCCGCCAAGCCAGTCACCATCTTGAAAGTGGAGCCGGGGGGGTACTGGCCCTGGATGGCCTTATTGATGAGCGGCTTGTGGTTATCGCCCTGCAATTCCTTCCAGTAGTCGGACGGAATGCCCTTGCTGAAGATGTTAGGGTCATAGGCCGGCATGGAGGCGAGTGTGTAAACCGCACCTGTCTTCACATCCATCACCACCACCGAGGCGCTGTTGTCGCCGAGCGCCCTGGAGGTGAATTCCTGCAATTCCGCATGGATGGTGAGTTCTATATTCTCGCCTGGCGTGCTGGGCTTGTTGCCGACTTCGCGGATATGCTGGCCGTGCACGTTGACTTCAATCTGCTTGATGCCCGCCGCGCCGCGCAGGCGGTCTTCCAGCAGCTTCTCCGCGCCGGATTTCCCGATCTTGAATTCCGGCAGCTTAAGCAGCGGCTGCGTATCGTTCATCTCCTCGGGCGCGACCGCGCCGACATAGCCGAGTAAATGCGCGCAGTGGTCGGCGAACGGGTAGGCGCGCACCTGGCCGATTTCGATGTAACAGGCGGGTAGCTCCAGCTGGTTCAGCTCCAGCTTGGCGAGCTCCTCCCATTCGAGATGCTCCTTGATCAGCAGCGGCGGGCCGAAGGGGCGCGCCTTATGCTCGCGCATGATCTGTTCGGTGCGCTTGTCGCCAAGGGTGATATAGCGGCTGATTTTTTCCAGCATCGGCTCCAGCCCGTGCTTGGGCAGGCTGGCGGCTTCCAGGAACAGTTGGTAGTTCTTATCGTTCAGCGCCAGCGGCACGCCGTTACAATCGAGGATGTGCCCGCGCGGCGGCGCCACCAGCTGGAGTTTAATACGGTTATTCTCGGCGAGCGTTTTATATTCTTCTGCCTGGATGAACTGCAGATAATACAGCCGTCCCGCCAGCGCCGACAAGCCGGCGAATTTCAGCCCGCCCAAGAAAAACGCACGGCGGGTAAGGAGGCGCTGTTTCTCACTCGGAGGCGCCATGCTATGCCTGCTTCACCACGAACCAGATGCGCCGGTACATGCGCTGCGACGTAAGGCTTAAGGAGCGGTGCAGGCCAGGATAGAGCAGGATGGCGATACTGTAGCGCATCGGCAGCGCCAGCGGCAGGACGGTGAACCCCCCCAGCAGCGACATGACCATCCACTCCAGCGCCATGATGCCAAGAAGCGCCAGCGCAAAAAATGCCCAGCATGCCACGAAGCCCGCTTCCTCCAGCTCCGCCTGCAAGGGAGCGGTTACGCGCCTGAGTGCCATCCATAGCAGCGCCGACAGGCCAAGATAGCCGCCGGAAAGCGCGTCGCTCACCATGCCACTGATGAAGATCAGCCAGTACGGCATGCGCTCCGGCTGCGTGATGCACCAGTAAAATACGGCCATCAGTGCCAGCGGCGGCATCACTTGCCCCGCATTGCCCAGTTGCGTGGCCAACAGGCCGATCACCAGCCCCAGCGCTATGGTAAGCGCCGGAAATCCCCGCCAGAGGGCGGCGATGATACGGTGACGAAAGGTGATCATGAATGGATATAAGGGCTATGCAATTTAACCGGTCAAACCATGCCAGAAAAAGCGGTGCTGTGGAATAGTTTTTACGCCGATGGCTATTGGCTCAGCTTATAGCCAAACGTGGCATTGCAGGTGGTTGAGCCGGGAGCAGGATATGAGGCGATGTTGTTGCCTCCACAGCTTACATCGCCGGAGATAACTCTCAGACGTCCGGTATTCGGGATGCCATTATCCATTTTCTGGTCAATAATGAATACCGCGTCTATAGGAAGGCCTATGGTTGTAGCCACATTATTGACATTGCGGTAATTGCCTAAGACAGCTACGTTTCCATAGCCAATGGCATATATGATTCTTGCGCCGCTCTTGGCGGCGGTTCCTGCTATGATAAAATTGTCGGATGAAAAAAACGAGCCGAGATTATAGCCGGAAGTATTGCGCAGGCATGAAACGAAAATACCGGCGCTATTGCTGTATCTCGCATAAGGATAGTCAAGGCCGCCTGTGCTATTGCCCGCCGTATTCAATTTGCCGGTTGCCGGGAAGCCAAATAATCCGGCATCGGAAAGATGAAGGAAAAGTTGCGCCGCTTCACCGGTCACATCGGTCAGAAGGCACTCATCAGGGTCTGTATATGTTGATGCGCCGTTAACGCCATAATATCCTCGTATTACACCGTCATTATTACCGTTACAGACCGTATAGTTCCTGCTATTGAGTACGCCGTTAGAGCCATCCGGGCAGGCGCTGCCCGCAGAGGAGCCAAAAAACTGGGTGGCGTTGACGCAATCGCCGGGCAGGCAATTGTACTTGCTGCGAAATGTAGAGATAGCAGTCTGCAATTCTTCGATCTGACTGATCTGTGCCCGGATACGGGCGGCTTCAATTAAATCCCGTCCTACCAGTATGCCGCCTATAAGCAGCGCGATGATAACCAGAACAATAGATAATTCAATTAGAGTAAAACCTTGTCTTCGGATGTTGCCATATCCGCGAATGTCATCGCACAAGTAAGGATTAAAGCACGACATTATTATCACTTTTAATCCTAATCAAAGAATAAATCATCCGCAATTACATGATATGCACTGCTTTTATGAATTAATTGCCCCAAGCGATAGGCGTATACATGAATAAAGATTATTCCGTGTAACCGCAAGTGGAACAAATGCCGTTTTAGAACGTGTAATTCACCACGCTGACGTAATCCGCCTGCTGCCAGTCGGCGAGCGGGGCGGCTTTGACGCCGGATTCGTCGGCGCTGATGATCACCGCCACCGGGATGCCGGCGGGGAAGATGCCGCCGTCGCCGGAAGTGACGATGCGCTCACCCGGCATCAGCTTGCTGTGCGGCTGCACATAGGCGAGGGTGAGCGTTTGCGTGTTGTTGCCGGCGAGGATGCTGCGCTCGCGCGAGATTTCGCCGATCACCGGCACGCGGGAATTAATGTCGGTCAGCAGCAGCACATGGGCGCTGCTTTTGCCGGCCTCGATCACGCGGCCCAGCAGACCTTGCGCGCTGACGACGGCTTCATCCTTGCCCACGCCGTCTTCCGATCCGGCGCTGATGAGTGCGGCGTGGATATACGGGTTGGCGCTGTCGCTGACAATGCGGGCGGCGATGTTGCGCGCCTTGCCGGGCGGCACCACGGCAATCAGACTTTTCAACGATTTATTTTCGGCCTCTAAGGTCTTGGCGGTAGCCTGCCACTGCGCGAGCTGGGCTTGCGCTTCTTTCAGCGCCAGCGTCTGCGAGTGAAGGGTGAAGAATCCGCCGATCCATTCGCCGGCATTCTGCACGGCATGCAATGGCACGCTCATGGCTTCGATGGCGGGTGCGAGAGCATCGCTGATCTGGCTGCGCAGCGCGCTTACGCCCGGGTTCTGTCCACGGCTCATCATGACGCCGGTTGCGGCGGCTCCCACCATCAGCAGCATGAGGGCGCGGGAGGAGGCATGCCTGCTTGGAAAAGCAGTCATCGAAAGAGCGCGGGAGCGACGACGTGTGGCCATGAGATCAGTATTCAGTGCGGGTTTGGCTATCCTTATCCAGTGGTCACTTGTGGTCAAGTGATTTTCAGGTTCATGATAGCTTTTTTATATTACCACGGAGTCCTTAAAAAAAGGTGAACCGTTACCATTCCTTGAAGATTACGAAAACGGCAAGGCAGATGAGGGCGAAGCCAAGAAGGTGGTTCCATTTAATTCCCTCACCGAGATAGAAAATCGAGAATAAACAGAAGACAACAAGCGTAATCACTTCCTGGATCGTCTTCAGCTGCACGGCGGAAAATACGCCGTAACCGATGCGGTTGGCCGGAACCTGCAGGCAATATTCGAAAAAAGCGATTCCCCAACTGACGAGTATAACAATCCAGAGCGGGTATTCCCTGAATTTCAGATGCCCATACCACGCGAATATCATGAAGAGATTGGAAAGCGTGAGCAGCAGGATGGTGGTGAAGGGGATGGGGAGAGTGCTGAGCATGCTATTCCTCCGGGTTATTCTTCTGGCATGCGGCTGAGCGAGCGCAGCATGCCCCTCAGCGTACGCACTTCCTGCGAAGAAAGCGGTGCGCGGTTGAAGATGGTTTGCAAATTCTGCCACATCAACGGTTTCTTATCCGGCGTGCGGAAATAATTGCAGGCGTCGAGCGTTGCTTCCAGATGCGAAAAGAATCCCTGCCATTCCTCCTTTGTGGCGTAACCGTCATTGTGAGCCGCAGGCGAAGCAATCAAGTTATCCACCTGCTGAGGCATGGATTGCTTCGCTGGCGCTCGCAATGACGCGTCTTGTTGCTTCCGCCATTCGTAGCCCATGATCACTGCCGATTGGGCAAGGTTGAGGGAAGGGTTTACGCTGTCGGTGGGAATGCAGATGACGGTGTCGCACTGCACCAGCTCGTCATTGGTGAGGCCGGTGCGTTCCGGGCCGAAGACAATGGCGGCCTTGCGTGCCTGTTGCAGATGGGCATGGATTTCCGCCACCGCCTGCGCCGGTTCAATCACCCGCTTTTCCATGTCGCGTGGGCGGGCGGTGGTGGCGTAGGCGATATGGAGGTCATGCATGGCAGCATCGAACGAAGGGTAGATGCCCGCCGCATCCAGGATCGGCTGTGCGTACACGGTTGCCATCTCATGGGCTTTTTCATTCGGCCAGCCGTCGCGCGGGGCGGCGATGCGCAATTCGCTCAGGCCGAAATTACTCATCGCCCGCGCCACCGCGCCGATATTTTCGCCCAGCTGCGGGCGGGAAAGGAGGAAAACAGGGGAATGCATGCTCGAAGTATTAGCAGGAAAAATGCCGGTGGGAAGGAGTTTGCAAGGCCTTCCCCCTTGAAAACCCTCCCCCCTCAAGGGGGAGGGAATATATTAGGAGTGATGTTTTACTTCTGTGCCAGTGTTCTTTGCGGCGGCAGGGAGATGCGTACTGTCGTGCCTTCGCCGACTTTGCTGGTCAGCGTCAGCTTGCCGCCGTGGAGTTCGGCGTACATTTTACAAAGCGGCAGGCCTAAGCCGGTGCCTTCGTGGCTTTGCGAGCGGTGCACCTGGCCGAAGACGGAAAGGGCTTTGGGGATATCCTCTTCCGAGATGCCGATGCCGCTGTCGGAGACCATCAGCTGCATGCCGTTTTGCTGATCCATGCGGGCGATGACGCGGATGGCGCCCTTTTCCGGCGTGAATTTCACCGAGTTGGAGAGCAGGTTTAAAAGCACCTGGCGGATCTTGCGCTTGTCGCCCCAGATGGCTGGCAGGCCGGGGGTAATGTCCGTAATTAAGGAAATCTGCTTGCTGCGGATCTTGCCGCTCATGATGCGCGAGCATTCATGGATGATCTCGGCCATGTCAACTTTTTCCTCCACCAGCTCCAGCTTGCCGGCGTCGCCCTTGGAGAATTCAAGGATGTCGTTAATCAGCTGCAGCAGATGGGTGCCGCAGAGGTTGATGTCGTTGATACGTTCGCGTTGTTTTTCCGTGAGCGGGCCGAAATAACCGGAATTGATCATTTCCGAAAAGCCGATGATGGCGTTCAGCGGCGTGCGTAGTTCATGCGACATGTTGGCAAGGAATTCCGATTTCGCCTGGCTGGCGAGGATGGCCGCGTTTTCCGATTCCTCGGCGCGCATGATATGCCGCGCCATGGCAATGGCAAAGAAAGACAATACCGAGCCGAACACGGTGAATAGCACTAAAAAGCCGATATCCTTCGCGCGCATTTGTCGCCAGTCGGCGAGGATATCTTCTTCTTCCAGCACTACGCTTACGGCAACGTTCAGGAAATTAAGCGATTTGCTGGCCACGGTTTTGGTGACACCGTGATCATCGGTAACGGAGGCGGTGATGCGGTGGTCTTTCTGCTGCGGCTGCTCTGTCACTATGCGGCTGACCAGCGCGTTATTGGCGTCGCTATGGCTTAAGCTGCTGACCAGCACCGTGCCGTCCTGCAGCGTCAGGCTCATAAACGGGGAATTGCCGGAAGCAACCGAGCGGTAGAAATCGATAAAGTATGTCGGCGAGATAGCGGCGATGATGACGCCGCCGAATTCGCCGTCCAGCCGGCTATAGCGCCGGCCGATCAGGATCAGCGGCGCTTTATTCTGCATCGTGTAGCGGCCGATGAAGACGTAGGAATCGTCGGCATCGCGCATGGTTTTGAAAAACTGCTCGTTGTTGAGAATCTTGGTGTAATCCATCCAGTGATCGTAGCTGGATTTATGCGCGGCGGCGCGTACGATGCCGTCGGCATCAATCAGCGCCATGGCGGCGATCTGGGGCGTTTCGTCAATCCAGAGCTTGAAGCTCTGTTCGGTGTATTGCAGTAAATTATTGCCGAACAGGGCGTTGAAATACTGCCGCTCGATGGCGCGCCTGAGCGAAAGGTCGGCACCGAGGAAGGTCAGCTCCACATGGTCGGCCAGGCTGTGTGCCAGGCGGGTGGCGTTTTCCTTGCTCTGCTCAATGGTTTCCCGGTAGCCGCGCGAGCCGTGATACACTACCACCAGGCAGAAAATCACGATAATCAGCGAGCTGAAGCCGATCAGGTTGCGGATCGGGGGCATGCCGGTTTTGTGCGCCGTTTCCTTCATGCGAAGCGGGTAAGCCTTTCTCTTGCGGGCCGTTTTAGATTGCTGACAATTTATTTTCTGTCGGCCCAACAGACGGATTATAGTTAAAACTACTTAAATAAGAGAGAATTTAATATTAAATTTCTCTTGCTTTTATCCGGCAAACACCGCGATTGCCTTGCCCGCTTGCGGGGGGTATGAGAATAAAAGCCCGTTTTTTCAAGGAGCCCTATGCCCAGAACCCTTGCCCTGCAAATGGACCCTCTGCCCTCCATCCGTCCCCGTAGCGACACCAGCCTGCTACTCGGCGTGGAGGCGCAGGCGCGCGGCTACCGCGTGTTCCAGTATGTCCCCTCGGCGCTGTCGGCGCATGGGGGCGAGGTTACCGCCCGTGCCGTTCCGGTGCGGCTGATGCTGGATGATTCGCACTGGTTCGAGGCTGGTGAGCCGGTGAGCCTTCCGCTTTCGGAATGCGATGTGGTGCTGATGCGCCAGGACCCGCCGTTCAATATGGATTACATCACTGCCACCTACCTGCTGGAGCGCGCAGACCCCCGTACCCGCGTATTTAATCATCCGACTGCGGTGCGCAACCATCCGGAAAAATTATTCCCGCTGGAATTCCCGGATTATATCCCGCCGACATTAATCAGCACCAGCGCGGAAGACATCACCGCTTTTCACCGTGAGCGGCGCGACATCGTTTTAAAGCCGCTCTACGGCTATGGCGGGGCGGGCATCATCCGCGTGCGCGCCGAAGGCGAGAATCTGGGGGCGGTGCTGGAGCTTATGCTGGCCGGAGGCGAGCCATTGATCGCTCAGCCTTTCCTGCCCGAGGTACGAGACGGCGAGCGGCGGATGATCGTGATCGACGGGGAGATTAAAGCGATTATGGGGCGTATTCCTGCCGCCGGGGAAATCCGCGCCAATCTCGCCTTGGGTGGCACGGCGGTGGTGGTGGAGATGACCCCGCGCCAGAAGCTGATCGGCGAAGCGGTAGGCGCGGTGCTGAAACAGCGCGGCCTGTTGCTGGCCGGGCTGGATTTCATCGGCGACTGCCTGATCGAAATCAACATCACCTCCCCCACCGGTCTGCAGGCGCTGAATGCGCTGTACGGGCTGCGGCTGGAAGTGGATTTCTGGGATGCGGCTGAGCGTTATTTGTAGTCCGTTGCAATGCGCGGCGGAGGTCTGCACCTTTTGTGCAAAAGGAAATTTTATTTTCGTCATTGCATGCGCAGCGAAGCAATCCAGCTATTCTCTTGCTGAGATTTAGATTGCTTCGCTGCGCATGCAATGACGGAGCTGTTTTTGATTGGTTTAATTAGCAGGTGGTTTACTTTTTATGGGCAGGGTAAAATTTGGAATAAAAAAAACCGCCCCGGAGGGCGGTTTTCTTTTAGCAATTGAACCGTAAGGCTTAGAAGCTGCCACGGTACTCCAGCAAGCAGCCCGCCGTATTGTTGGAAGCGGTAGCGCTGGTGGCGTACACTTCGGCGCTGGCGGTGCTGTCGTAGCAGTCGCCGGCGGCCAAGCTGGCAGTCACGTGAGCGGCACCGTTAGTGCCGGCCATGTCAGCCTTGGAGGTCACGATACCGGTGATCGGCTTGCCGTCATCGACCTTCACGTCGATCTGGTAGGCTTCCGTCGGGGTGATGGCTTTGGCGAAGGTATAGGCCGCGTCCGCGGTGGCTACCTGGGTTACGCCCGCGATGAAGAAGTTGTTGCGGCCGGAGCGAACAAACACGTTGATGTAGTTGCCCTTGCCCATTTTTGCCGCCGGCATGTACGAAGCGAAGCCGGAGGTAATATTTGAACCGGGTTTTGCTGCCGTGCCGCTGGTGGTGGCGTCCGCGATCAGGCTGGCGGTGGCAAGGTCGTTCCAGAACATGGAGGTTTCACCGCAGAAAGCCGTGGTGCTGGCGGCGCTGGCGCAGCCGGCTTCCACCAGGCCGTTGCCGTCGCTAAGGCCGGTGGCGCCGGTGCGGCCAGTGCTGGTGAGGCCGAAATTGCCGGGGCTCAGCAGGTCACCGGGAATGCCGTTATATTTGGTGCGGAAGGTATTGACGGCCGTGTTGTATTTTTCCACCTGGCCGATGGTGGAGCGGATTTCCGCTGCCTTGATCAAATCCTGTCCCACCAGCACACCGCCGATGATTAGGCCGATAATGACCAGCACGATCGACAACTCGATCAGCGTAAAACCGCTTTGCCGGGTAGTGGGGGATAGGGGTCGCTTCATAGATACTCCTAATGGAAAAATTATACTTCTGATTATCAGTACGTCATTTTTATGCATCTGCAACAACATTTCACCGCTATGCATAAAAATGAAAAAACTTATCACAATCGCCTAATCATACCTTCCAGATGCTACTAAATGGTTAATATGTGAATGATTTATTGCACTATTCATATATTCACCGGATTCTAGTAGTTCATTCGGAATTGCAGGCTACAGGCCTTGGATGTGCCGCCGTTAGCCGCGTCCGTATTATAGGGGCTGCCGGTGGCATCGGAAACGCAGACACCGTCTGCAGCTGGCTGCGCGGTATCGGCCGCCAGTGCCGCCAGCGAAGCAGCCCGCGCAAGCACGATGCCGGTGAGCGGTTTGCCATCATCGACTTTGCTGTCCATCTGATATGCTTCGGAAGGAGTAATGCCAAATGCGGCGCCCGTCAGCGCGCCCGCGTTTGAAATGGCGGTAACGCCCGCCAGGAGGTGGAAGTAATTGATGCCGCTGGCGGCATAAACATAGATATTATTGCCATGTCCTAATTTCGCCACCGGAACCAGGGTGGCTACAGCGCCGGCAGAGGCAGCGGTGGTGCAACTGGTGCCAGCCACCGAGCCATCGGCGCCGACAAACGCGCCGTCGATAAGGTTGGCGGAACTCAGGTCGGTGAAGAACAGCACCGTTTCAGCGCAAGGTAGTGCGCCGGCGGCGGCGGAGCCTTCAATTAAATTATTGCCGTCACCGCGTCCGGTGCCGCCGTTACGGGTGGTCAGGCCGAAACTGGCGGCTTGCGCGGCGGCGAGATCGCCGGGAAACCCGTTAAATTTACTGCGGAAGGTATTGACCGCGGTGTTGTATTTCTCTATCTGCCCGATCGTGGAGCGGATTTCCGCCGCTTTGATTAAATCCTGCCCCACCAGCACGCCGCCGATGATCAGGCCGATAATGACCAGCACGATCGATAATTCGATCAGCGTAAAGCCGCTCTGCCGGGTAATGGGGAGGCTGGATTGGTTCATACGCTTCTCCTTATATTATAAGGCCGGTGACTATGGCAGATGGTGAGCTTCCGGTGATAAAAGATAATTGCATTCACCAGCAAACGCTCCTTACCCTGTATCTTTAGTACGATTTGCATAACGATTTAAATGACCATAACGTATAATGGTTACTAAAAAATTTAAATCACAAAATATTGACATTTAAATAAATAATCGGTTTTCTCGTTTTTTTGAGAAGCGTCGGCGGCGGCGAATGCCCGGCGCTTGCGCATTCAGCCATAAATACGGTATGCCTGTCCGGACGATGGTCTGAATGGAGAAAACTATGCCTGTGCCGGTCCCGCCGCATGTGCTGATAACGGGTGCCAGCAGCGGACTGGGAGCCGCTCTGGCTATCGAATATGCATCCCGGGGCGCATGTCTTACATTATGTGGCCGTGATGCCGGAAGGCTTGCAGGGGTTGCGGCCCGCTGCCGGGATAAAGGTGTGCCGGTGACAGAATGTATCGTGGATGTGACGGATGCTGCGGCGATGGCGCAGACTATCATCGAAGCCGATGCAAGGAAATCCCTGGATATTGTGATTGCTAATGCCGGTATTTCAGCCGGAAGCGGCGGCGGTGAGTCTGCCGACCAGGCGCAGCGCATATTCGAGGTGAATCTGTTTGGGGTGCTTAATACGGCCCTGCCGGCGCTTGCGCATATGCAGACGCGCCGTGCCGGCAATATCGCGGTGATTGCCTCCATGGCGGGATTTCGTGGTCTGCCCGGTGCACCGGCCTACAGCGCAAGTAAGGCGGCAGTGATAGCGTACGGCGATGCCCTGCGCGGGCTGGCGGGAAAAGAAGGCGTTTCCATTTCGGTTGTCTGTCCCGGTTACGTGCGCACGCCCATGACGGATAAAAATGATTTTCCCATGCCGTTCCTGATGGGAGCGGAAAAAGCGGCGAAAATCATTGTTAATGGTATCGCGCGGGGAAGAAAAAGAATCATATTCCCCAAGCTGCTTTATTGGGCAATGCGTCTATTGAATGCGCTCCCCGTGTGTATCTCCGATACTATTTATAGCGCTATGCCAAGCAAGCGGAATCAGTAGCGGATTCCAGAGAGAATCCTATAGTACGCAAGGAGTGGCCAATCCCGTCAGGGACAGAATAATCCCGGGCGCGCCGAAGACAGTGGTAATGCCGGCAGCCACAGTCATCGCCAATCCCCAAGAGACTTTGCCGAAGCAGGCGCCGAAGCCGAGGACCATTACGCCAATCATGGCAATAGCGCGTCCTGCTCCGGAGAACATGATGCAGGCTAATGCGCATAGTACTTCGGTCATGGCTTCGTTGATGCCGGCTTGCTGAGATATACAGCTGGCAAGTACGATTTCAGGCAGCGCTGCAAGTGCGAATGCATAAATAGCCGTGCGCATTTCAGGCTTTGAGGACAAACGTTGTAAAACTTGCATTGACTAAAGCTCCTGCATGACATGCTTCATTTCAGCGATTATCTACCCGTTTTTATGCCAGGGTAAGTGCTGCATATAAACTGATTATAGATAAAATATATTACAGTATTATTACACTAAAGCGTGCATCTGGCGTAAATTATGCAAAAAAACTGGCAGAATATTAGCAATAATCCTTGTTGCTGGTAATAACGCTGGTACAAGTGCCTGATTGCTATCAATCTATTTATGGGGGTGCATATGAGCATTATTGAAAAAAAGATCGCTGAACTGAATATTATTTTACCCTCTGCCGTTGCTCCGGCTGCTAATTATGTGCCTTACATTCTCTCCGGTAAACAGGTGGTGATATCTGGACAATTGCCTGTAAAAGAAGGAAAGTTTATCTATCCTGGCAAGCTTGGCGCGGAGGTGGCCATTGAACAGGGGCAAGAGGCGGCGCGGCTGTGCGGGTTGAACCTGCTGGCCCAGTTGAAGGCTGCCTGCGGCGGCGATCTGGACCGGGTGAAGCAATGCGTACGCCTGGGCGTGTTCGTGGCCTCCGCCCCCGGGTTTACCGATCAGCCGAAAGTCGCTAACGGCGTATCCGACCTGATGGTGCAGGTGCTGGGGGAAAAAGGAAAGCATGCCCGCGCTGCTGTAGGGGTGGCCGAACTGCCGTTCGGGGTGGC
>CAYPEF010000064.1:0-458 GCA_964409675.1 uncultured Rickettsiales bacterium
ACAATGACAAAAGCCACAGCCCGGAATCGGAGGGGTTTTTTGCCAAGATCCGGGAGTTTTGGGATGATTTGCGGGAATGAGTTCCTTTAAATAGCCTGCTCAGTAAGAGAGAAGTTTTATGTCAGGCCCTCAACGCGTTACCAATATGACACCTGCGCAATCCATTAAAATGTTTCTGGATGCAAAAGCGGATTTCTTCCATCCGATTACACAGGAAACACGTGAAATATCCTATCGCAATCTGTTGATTGCTGATGGATACAGTCCACCATTAATAGATACGCTGCTTCATATGTTTATCGAATATTACGACAAAACGGAACTTCATCCCATTGTAATAGATGAGGATTTTGTTTCTACAAAATATAGCTTTGCTGATCGTAAGCCATTTATTGATGCTGCGTTGCCCCCCCCCCGCCCCCCCCCCCCCCCCCCCCCCCCCCCCCCCCCCCCCCCCC
>CAYPEF010000064.1:471-13004 GCA_964409675.1 uncultured Rickettsiales bacterium
ATAAGCTAGATGCATTGCTGGATAAAAGCAGATTTTTCGAGATGAAGATTGAAAATCCAATCTGGAGATTGCAGGAGTATGCAGAAAAGATGAAAGCCTATATCGCTCATCAGGAAGCATTCAGCGCACATGAGGCAAAAGATTTTGCTGATAAATTGGAGAAACTTCGCACGGATTGCGCATCTGAAATGCAAGCGATTCAGAATAAAGCCCTTGGAAAGCAGGATCAAGCGGTTGCCAAAATGACCGAATTTTGGAACGCTTTTAATGATACATTGGGATATATGCTGAATGATATACAAGTTGTGGTGCGGGCTTATCAGGCTAATGAGCGTAGTGGCGGGCGGCATTAGCCTCTTCCCGATTGCCGCTTAGGCGGAAAGCGGTTATGGGTAACGCTTATCCTCTAAGTTATAGGAAAAAGGGATATGAAACTCGCCATTGCCGGCGGCCTGGGCCGTATGGGGAAGACCCTGATTGAAGCGATTGCTGCCGCGCCGCAGATGCAGCTTGCGGCGGTGAGCGTGAAAGATGCATCGGAAATCCCGCTGGCCAAGGCGCTGCTGGCCCAAGTGAAGGCGGGCGCGGTGGAGGTGGTGCGCACCACCGGCGAGCTGGTGGCGGCGGCGGATGCGGTGATTGATTTCACGGCGCCCGAATACAGCCTTGCTATGGCGGAAGCAGTGGCTGCGCAGCAGAAAATCCACATTGTCGGCACTACCGGCTTCAACGTGGCGCAGCTCGCGCAACTGGGGACGTTCGGGCAGCGGGCGCGGATTGTGCAGTCGGGCAATTTTTCCATCGGCGTCAATGTGGTGGCGAGGCTGGTGGAGCAGGCGGCAATGCTGCTATCCGAGGAATACGATATTGAAATTGTAGAGATGCACCACCGCCATAAGAAAGACGCGCCCTCCGGCACGGCGTTGCTGCTTGCCGAGGCGGCGGCGGAGGGGCGGCAGAAGGAATTGAAGAAATTGCGCCGCCATTACGGTGAAGGTCAAATCGGCGAGCGGGAGAAAGGCACCATCGGCATCGTGGCGCGAAGGGGAGGGGAGATCGTGGGCGACCATACGGTGACATTTGCGGGCGACCATGAAGTGATCGAGTTATCGCACCGGTCTTTCAGTCGCGCCATTTATGCACAAGGTGCCATCCGCGCCGCGCTCTGGGCGAAGGACCAGCCGCCCGGATTTTATTCCATGCGCAACGTGCTGGCATAGTTTTTTGATAGGCAAACAGGTGTAAGCGTACGGTTGCTTGATGCTCGCGGCATTAATATGCATTAATTAAAACATTAATGGAGTTGCTCCATGCGGAAGAAAAGCTGGTTCACCTGTTTTGCCGAAAAAACCGCGCATTATACCGGCAGCCCGTGGGCGTTTGTGCTGGCATTCGGCACCATCATCGTCTGGGGCGTCACCGGGCCGATGTTTGGCTATTCCGACACGTGGCAGCTGGTCATTAACACCAGCACCACCATAATCACCTTTTTGATGGTGTTTTTGATTCAGAACACGCAAAACCGCGACAGTAAAGCGCTGCATTTGAAGATCGACGAACTGATCCGCGCCACCGAAGGCGCGCATGTGGTGCTGCTGGACATGGAGGAACTGGAGGAGCATGAGCTAAACGCTATCCGCAAAAAATACTGCAAAATCGCCAGCGAGGGCCGCAAGCGCATGCGCAGCGGCGAGTCGGATACGGATATGCCGGAGATTATGCTGGAGGGGGATTTCAACGAAGATTGATGCTACCGCTGCTCTCGTGTCCGCGCAAAAGTCACCTCCGGCCAGTCCTGCTGGATGCGGGTGAGGTGCCAGTCATTCGGGGCGAGGTAGGTGAGGGAGCCGGTGTAGTCTTCGGCGAGGTTGTGCAGGTTTTTCTCGGTGAAGCGTTTGAGGAGGGCAGGGTCGGCGCAGTGCACCCAGCGGGCGGTGGTATAGGGGACGGAGTCGAAGCTGCCGTTCACGCCGTATTCCCCGGCAAGGCGGGAGGCGATGACATCAAACTGGAGCGGGCCGACAACGCCAATGATCCAGCTGGAGCCGTCGAGTGGCTTGAAGATTTGTGAAGCGCCTTCTTCCGAGAGTTGTTCGAGGGCGGATTTAAGTTGCTTGGCTTTGAGCGGATCGTTGAGTTTGACGCGCTGGAACACTTCGGGGGCGAAGCTCGGGATGCCGGAGAAATGGATTTTTTCGCCCTCCGTCAGCCCGTCGCCGATGCGCAGGTTTCCGTGGCCGGGAATGCCGAGGATGTCGCCGGGCCAGGCTTCTTCCGCCAATTCGCGCTCGCGGGCGAGGAAGAGAACGGGGTTGTTGAGAGCGAGCGTCTTGCCGGTGCGCACGTGCAGTACTTTCATGCCGCGCGTGTATTTGCCGGAGCAGATGCGGACAAACGCGATGCGGTCGCGGTGGTTTTTATCCATATTGGCCTGGATTTTGAAGACGAAGCCGGTGAAGGCGGCTTCTTCCGGGTTCACGGCGCGCGGTTCGGCGGCTTGGATGCGTGGCGGTGGGGCGTAGGTGCAGAGGGCTTCCAGCAATTCGCGTACGCCGAAATTATTCATGGCGCTGCCAAAGAAAACCGGAGTCAGATGGCCTTCGCGGTAATGCTCCAAGTTGAAGGGCGGGTAGATTTCATTGACCATCGCCACTTCCTCGCGGAATTTTTCCAGCTCGGCGGGCGGGATGTGGGCGTCCAGCGCGGGGTCGTTCGCGCCTTTGAAGGTGATGCCCTCTACCAGCTTGCCGCCGCTTGCGGCGTCGAATAAGTATAGCTGGCCTGTGATCAGGTTGAAGCAGCCGCGGAAGCGCTCGCCCATGCCGATCGGCCAGGTGATGGGGCGCACGTCGAGGGCGAGGGTTTTCTCGATCTCGTCCAGCAGCTCAATCGGCTCCTTGGTTTCGCGGTCCATCTTGTTGATGAAGGTGATGACCGGCGTGTCGCGCAGGCGGCAGACTTCAAAGAGTTTCAGCGTCTGCGCCTCGATGCCCTTCGCGCCGTCCAGCACCATCACGGCGGAATCAACGGCGGTTAAGGTGCGGTAGGTATCTTCCGAGAAATCCTTGTGGCCGGGGGTGTCCAGCAGGTTGACGGTGTGGCCTTGATACTCGAAGGTCATCACCGAGGCGGTGACGGAAATGCCGCGCGCCTTTTCAATCTCCATCCAGTCCGAGCGGGCGGACTGGCCGCCTTTCTTGGCCTTGACCGCGCCTGCAAGGTGGATCGCGCCGCCGAACAACAGCAGCTTTTCGGTCAGCGTGGTTTTACCGGCATCCGGGTGGGAAATGATGGCGAAGGTGCGGCGGTGTTCAAATGCATGCATAGGCCGCAGGTTATGGCGTCAGTTGTGGATTTTCGCAAGGATTAACGCGCTTTAGGCTGCTTTTTCCCAATTTCCCTGGTCGTTTTGCTTGAAATAGCTGGCCTCGAAGCCCCCGGCTTTGTAGTGCTTCCAGCGTTCGCGGGCGGCGGCGACGGCTTCGTCGCTGTGGCCGTCGAACATGTCGATGATGCGTTTATATTGTTTAGGCTGAGCGGGCTGGGTGCCTTCGGTGACGAACAGCAGGTCGGCCTTGTTGGGGCTTTCCGGGGTGGTGGCGATGAAGACGGGTTGCAGCTCGGGGAAGCTGTCCTTGTGCGTGCCGTGGGCGAGGAAGGAGCCGGGGTTAGCGGTCCAGAGCAATTGGTCGATATAGTCCAGCCGTTCCTCGGAATCGACCACCAGCTGCACGCGGTATTTGGCTTCCACGGCCTTTTCGAGCAGCTTGGGCAGGGCGCGCTCGAAGGGGGTGCTGGTGAGGTGGTAGAACTGGATCTGGGTCATAGTATGCACTGCTTAAGGTTTGTCATTGCGAGCGCACGCGAAGCAATCCATGTCTCAACAGGTGGATAGCTGGATTGCTTCGCATGCGCTCGCAATGACGTTATGGTTTAGGATTCGTAATTCTCTTTCACCCATGTATCCAGCAGCCGCACGCCAAACGCCGTCGCACCTTTGGGGCAGGTGTCGAGGTCTTTTTTGGTCCATGCTGTTCCGGCAATGTCCAGATGCGCCCAGGGGGTGCCTTCGTGGATGAAGCGCTGGAGGAAGACCGCGCCCATGGTGCTTCCGGCTTCGCGCTCCTTGCCGATATTCTGCATGTCGGCGATGTCGGAGTTGAACTGCTTGTCATAGACGTCGCCGAGCGGCATGCGCCAGAGTTCCTCGCCGGAGAGCTTGCCGGCGTCAAAGAGCTGGCGGGCAAGGTCTTCGTCGTTGGAGAACAGCCCGGCGCGGGAGCTGCCGAGCGCGATGATGATGGCGCCGGTTAAGGTGGCGAGGTCGATCACCAGTTTCGGCTTGTAGTTGACTTGCGTGTACCAGAGGGCGTCGGAGAGGACGAGCCTTCCTTCGGCGTCGGTGTTGAGGACTTCGATGGTCTGGCCGGACATGCTGGTCACCACGTCGCCGGGGCGCTGGGCGTTGCCGCTCGGCATGTTTTCCACCAGGCCGACGACGCCGACGGCGTTGACTTTCGCCTTACGGCCTGCAAGCGCCATCATCAGGCCGATGACAGCACCGGCGCCGCCCATGTCCCATTTCATCTCTTCCATGCCGGCGGACGGCTTGATGCTGATGCCGCCGGTATCGAAGGTGACGCCCTTGCCCACGAATGCCAGCGGTTTGTCGGATTTCTTGCCGCCGTTGTAGCGCATGATCACCAGCTTGGATTCATTGGCCGAGCCTTGCCCCACGGCCAGGAGCGCGTTCATGCCGAGCTTGTGCATCTCGTCTTCGTCCAGCACGTCCACTTCGAGGCCTAGGTCGCGTAAACCAAGGCAGGCTTCGGCGAGCGATTCGGGGTAGATGATGTTGGCGGGCTCGGAGACGAGGTTGCGGGTGGTGAAGACGCCCTCGGCCACTTTCTCCAGCGGTGCGTATTGCTTGGCGGCGGTTTTGCTATCGGCCACGGAAAGGGTGAGCGACTTGAAGCTTGGCTTGTCCTCGGGCTTTGTTTTGGTGTGGTATTTATCGAAGCGGTAGCTGCGCAAATGCGCGCCGTAGGCGAGGCGGGCGGCGGCTTCGGTGAGGTCGAGCTTCAGGCCCTTGACGGGTTCCATCTGCACGCAGGCCGAGGCGATGTTGGCAGCGTTCATATGCGGCACCAGCGCGCCGCCGATGCTCTCGAAAGAAAGCGCAGTGAGCTTGGCCACCTCGCCGATGCCGGCGAGCACAATATAATGGTAGTTAAGTGGCGCGGGCGCGGGGAGGGTGCAGACCTGGCCTTTTTTGCCGGCGAAGCGGCCCGCTTTCAGCGCTTTGGCGAAGCTTCCCTTCACTTCCTTATCGAGCGATTGCAGAGCGGCGGGAAATTGCTTATCTTCCGCGATCAGGAAAACGAGTGCGTCGGCCTTGGCCGGGTTGGCAGTCGGTTCGGAGAAGGAAATTTTCATTGGTCTATCCGTTATGATGATGAACAAATGCGGGTGCAATCCGGCGCGGGAGGCAATGTAGTGTACCGCTATAATGCCTATATCGCCAAGTATCTGGCGCGTATCGCGCTGCTGGTATGCGTAAGCCTTACCAGCATCGTCTGGCTTACGCAAGCGCTCAGGATGCTGGATTTTATCGTCAATCAGGGCGTATCGGTGCAGTTGTTTTTGTGGCTGACGCTGCTGCTGCTGCCCTCACTTATTATGCTGGTGCTGCCGATTGCCGTGTTCGTGGCGCTGGTATTTCTCTATCACCGCTTTAAGGCCGACAGCGAGCTAATCGCCTTCCAGGCGGCGGGGCTGGATAAGTGGCGGTTGAGCCGCCCGGCGATATTGGTGGCGGTGGCTGCGGTGATGATCGGCTATAGTGTTTCGCTTTACCTGATGCCCGTGAGTTACGGAAAATTCCGGGATATGCAATCTTACCTGCGCAATAACTACGTTTCGGTGCTGCTGCAGGAGGGCGTGTTCGCCAACCCGGTGGACGGGCTGACCGTGTTCATCCGCGAGCGCGCGCGTGACGGCACGCTGAAAGGTGTGCTGGTGCATGACAACCGCCAGCCGGAGATGTCGGTTACTATGATGGCCGAAAGCGCGCAGTTGGCGGAAACCGATCAGGGGCCGCGCTTCCTGCTTGCCAACGGCAACCGGCAGGAGATGAAGGACGGGCGGCTTTCCTACCTCAATTTCGATTCCTACGCGCTCGACATCAATCTCTATGCCAAGGATATGGCCAAGCGCACGCCGGACCCGCAAGAGCGTTTTTTGAGCGAGCTGTTGACCGCACAGGGCGAGAATGAGAAGGAAACGCAGCGCATGCGCGCCGAGGGGCATCAGCGCATCGTCTGGCCGCTCTATGCCGTTACCCTGACGCTGGTGGGACTGGCGGTGCTGCTGTCGGGCGAATTCAACCGGCGCATGCGCTGGCAGCGTAACCTGATTGCGGTGGGACTGGCGGCGATGATTCTCTTCATCGGGGTCGCCATTCGCAACCTGACGGCTACGAGCAACGCCTTTATCCCGCTGGCGTATCTGAACCTGCTGCTGCCTTCGGTGATCGCCGGGCTGAGCCTGAGCGATATGCGGCCATCGTTCAAACGGGTGCGGGGGGTGCGTTGATGCGGCTTTCCGTCACGCTTTCCTTCTACATTGCGCGGCAGTTCTGCCTGGGTATCCTGTTTACCCTGCTGGCGCTGATGGGGGTGGGGCTGCTGATCGATATCATTGAGCTGATACGCCGCGCTTCCGCCAAGGAGGCGGTGCCGTTCGGGGCGATTATCGAAATGGCGCTGCTGAAGGTGCCGTATCAGGGGCAGCAGTTCCTGCCATTTGCGGTAATGATCGGCAGTATGCTGGCGCTGACAAAGCTTACGCGCAGTCAGGAGCTGGTGATTGCGCGCTCGGTGGGCGTGTCGGTGTGGCAATTCCTGCTGCCGGCGGTGGCGAGCGTGGCATTGATCGGCATTCTGGCTATAACCGTCTTCAACCCGCTCTCGGCGGTGATGCTGATGCGGTTTGAGCATGTGGAAGGCAAATATATCACCGGCAGGCCGAGCATGCTCTCTGTTTCCTCTTCCGGCTTGTGGCTGCGGCAGGTGGAGCAGGATAATCCGGGTGTCAGCGAATATATCATCTATGCGCTGCGCATGTCGCCGAAGGATATTACGCTCGAAGGCGTCAGCATATATGAATTCAATCGCAAGGGGGCGTTCAGCGAGCGCTTTGACGCGAAAAAAGCCGTATTGGGGCAGGGGGTGTTCACGCTTTCCGACGTGATCGTCTCGCAGCCGGGCAAGGCACCCCGCCATGAGGATACCATCCGCCTGCCGACTGCCTTGCAGCTGGAACACATTCAGGACAGTTTCGCCTCGCCGGAGACGATGCCGTTCTGGAGCCTGCCTTCTTTCATCGATACGCTGGAAAATGCGGGATTCTCGGCGCTCAGGCACCGGCTGTACTGGCAGAGCCTGCTGGCGAGCCCCTTGTTGCTGGTGGGAATGGTGATGGTGGCGGCGGTGTTTTCGCTGCGCCTGCCGCGCCGGGGCAAGCTGGGGATGATGGTGACCGCCGGAGCGGCGACCGGATTCGGGTTGTTTTTCTTCAACGATCTGGTGCAGACGCTGGGTGCGGCGGGAACGCTGCCGGTGGTGGTGGCGGCATGGACGCCGGCGCTGATCGTGCTGATCGCCAGCGCGGCGACGCTGTTGCATCTGGAGGATGGTTAGGCAAACCGCATGAGGTTTTTATGTTTGAGGCTTTATTCTTGTTGCATTTCGCGCTAACGGTAAGCGCTGTCATTGAATCTGCGGGAGTTTTGTATGCTTAAAGCCAGGAATGCCATCGTCACCGGTTCCACCAGCGGTATCGGCCTTGCCATCGCCCATGCTCTGGCGGCGGAAGGGTGTAATATTCTCTTCAACGGGTTTGGCGACAAGGGTGAGATTGATGCGCTGGTGCGCTCGACCGCCGCTGATTTCCGCGTGCAGACCGATTATTCGCCCGCCGACATGAGCAAGCCTGCCGACATTGCCGGGATGATCAGGCAGGCCGAGAATGTGTTCGGCTCGGTGGATATTCTCATCCATAATGCCGGCATCCAGTTTACTGCGCCAATAGAGGAATTCCCGGACGATAAGTGGGATTCCATCATTGCTATCAACCTATCGGCGGCGTTTCATGCCACCAAGGCGGCGCTGCCGGGGATGCGCTCGCGTAATTTCGGGCGCATAATCAACATTGCCTCCGTGCACGGGCTGGTGGCGAGTGAGAAAAAAGTGGCGTACGTGGCGGCCAAGCACGGGATTGTGGGCCTAACCAAGGTGACCGCGCTGGAAACGGCGGAGGCCGACATCACCTGCAACGCCATCTGCCCCGGCTGGGTGCACACGCCGCTGGTGCAGAAGCAGATCGAGGACAAGGCTAGGGAGCAGAATATCAGCGTGGATGAAGCCACGAAGCGGCTGCTGGGTGAAAAGCAGCCCAACAAGCGCTTCATCAAGCCGGAGCAGATCGGTGCGATGGTGGTGTTCCTCTGCGGCGAGAACGGCTCGGCCATGACCGGCGAGATGATGACCATCGACGGCGGCTGGCTGGCGCAGTAGCTGGTATTCCCTCCCCTTTGCAGGGGGAGGGCTTAAGGGCAACAGCCAACAAGGAGCCTCAGGCATGGCGGCGGAGATCAAGAAGCTTAACCTGGCGCTGCAGGGCGGCGGTGCGCACGGGGCCTATAGCTGGGGCGTGCTGGATCGGCTGCTGGAGGAGGAGAATCTCGTCATTGAGGGCATCAGCGGCACCTCGGCGGGGGCGATGAACGCGGCCGTTATGGTCAACGGCTATGTGCTGGGCGGGCGGCAGGGCGCGCGCGAGAAGCTGGAGGTGTTCTGGCGCAAGGTAAGCCAAGTGGGGGCGTTCAGCCCGCTTTCCACCAATCCCGTCGAGCGGTGGCTTACCGGGTGGAACCTTGACTGGTCGCCCGCCTATTACTGGGTGGATTTAATGAGCCGGTTGTTTTCACCTTATGATCTTAATCCTTTCAACATCAATCCGTTAAAAAATGTTCTTCATGAAGTGCTGGATGTGGAGGCGCTGCAGGCGTGCAGCCTGATCAAGCTGTTCGTTACCGCCACCCATATCGAAAGCGGGCAGGCGCAGGTGTTCGGCTGCGACGAACTGACGCCGGACGTGCTACTGGCCTCGGCCTGCCTGCCGTTCATGTTCCAGGCGGTCGGGGTGAAGAATGAATATTACTGGGACGGCGGGTATATGGGCAACCCCGCCATCTGGCCGCTGATCTATCACTGCGAAAGCGAGGATGTATTGCTGGTGCAGATCAACCCCATCCACCGGCAGGGCGTGCCGAAGCATGCACTGGAGATCGTCAACCGGCTGAACGAGATTACCTTCAATTCCTCGCTGATTGCCGAGATGCGCGCGGTTGATTTCGTCTCCCGCCTGATCCGCGATGGCAGGCTGGAGCATGATGCGTATAAGGACATGCGCATGCACCTGATCTATTCCCCGGAGGAGCTAAAAGACTTAAACGCCTCCAGCAAGCTCAACGCCAGCTGGGCGTTTTTCACGTATCTGCGCGATATCGGGCGCAGCGCGGCGGATCAGTGGCTGAAGGCGCACTGGCAGGATATCGGTGTGCGTTCCACGGTCGATATCCGCGAGAAATTCCTTCGCGGGCCGGGAAAATCCTGCGAGGACGGCGATCTAGTACGCAAGAAGCGCAAGGAGCAGCAGAAGAAAACCGCCTGAGGCGCTAACGATCCAGATGCAGCGTTGTATCTCGCGCGGGCCCGGTTTCGGCGTGCCGTCGCCGGTCCAGGTGGGCTGGTAGGGAGAGAGCGGGCCGCCGAGCGAGAGATGCGCGCCAGCGGCGAGGATGCGCACCGGCGCGGCTTCGCTGTCGGGGCTGGCGAAGCTAAGCGCCGCCATGCGCAGCAGCGGCACGGGTTTGGCAAAGGGAAAGCAGAGCGCGGCGGTGGCGATCAGCAGCACGCCCAGACGTTCGGGCAGGTAATGCAGCAGGCATTGCAGGCGGTAGGAAGTCTGGCTGAAATGCGCGCGCTGAGGGTGCCATGCCGCGCTCATCAGGCATAGCATATGGCTCATCAGAAGCCCCGGCAGGCCGAGCAACAGCCACCAGAACAACATCGGCAGGAGCCATGAAGCGAAGCGCACGGCCATGGTTTCAATGCATGCGCGGGCGAGGCCGTGCGCATCCAGCACCATATGGTTGCGCCAGATTGAGCCGGCCAGCAGGCGGCGGGCGGCGGGCAAATCGTCGGCGCGCAGATGGCGGGCGATGGCGCGCGACTGATTGACAGGCGCGCAGACGGGAATCAGCAGCGCAAGCAACAGAAATTGTAGCAGCATGGCAAGGTGAAGCGCATGGAACAGTGCGTTCAGCAGCGCACCCATCAGCAGCGCCCCCCCTAAGAATATACAGGCGGCGGCAGTGCCGCGCCGCCTGCGCACCGGCTCCGGGCGGCGCTCGCGGTTCAGCTTGCGCTCAATCCGGCGCAGCAGCATAAGCCCCGGACCAGCGGCAGTGTGCCATATGGGAAGACTGCCGAGGAGGAGGTTCAGCAGCAACGCCAGCAAGGCCAGAAGGGCGTGATCCTGAAGGAGGGAGGCGGGCATGGCATGCGCGTTTTTGGTGGAGACGGCGGAAAGGGCGGCTTATACTCGCTTGTTTCGTTAATATCGGCAAGGAAATAGCGTGATGGAGCAGGCATGGCCGCCGTTGAAAGAGGTTATCGCCCGGTTCGGGCTGCAGGCGAAGAAGTCGCTCGGGCAGCATTTTCTGCTCGATGAGCGGGTGACGGACCGGATCGTCGCCGAGGCTGGAATCCCGGCGGGCGCGAACGTGATCGAGGTGGGGCCGGGGCCGGGCGGGCTGACGCGCTCGCTGCTGCGCTCAGGCGCGGGGCGCGTTATCGCGATTGAGAAGGATAGCCGTTGCATCGAGGCGTTGAGTGAATTGCAGGCGGCGGATGCGCGGCTGGAGATTATGCCGCAGGACGCGTTGAAGATGGACTGGGCGGCGATTGAATCGCCGAAGCAGGTGGTGGCGAACCTGCCGTATAATGTCGGCACGCTTTTGCTGCTGCAATGGTTGGAGATGATCGGGCGCGATGCGAGCAGCTTTACGCGCTTGACCTTGATGTTCCAGCGCGAGGTGGCAGAGCGTATCGCGGCGGAGGCGGGGAGCAAGGAATACGGGCGGCTTTCGGTGCTGAGCCAGTTTTTATGCGAGGTGGTGTGGCATTTCGACTTGCCGCCGGGGGCCTTTTCACCACCCCCGAAGGTGCATTCCTCGGTGATTTCGCTGATTCCGCGCGCGAAGCCGCTGTATGACGTGCCGGTCGCCGTGCTGGAGAAGGTGACGGCGGCAGCATTTAACCAACGCCGCAAGATGCTGAGGGGCAGCTTAAAAGCGCTCGGCGCGGATACGGAGGCGTTGCTTGATAAGGCCGGAATCGACGGCCAGCGCAGGGCGGAGACACTGAGTATTGAGGAGTTTTACCGATTAGCAGATGCATATCTATCTTATACATAATATAAAGCTATTATAAGAGGAATCACATGAAGAAGATTAAACAGCCTGCGTTCGTTGGATTGATAGGATTGGTGATGTGTATAAACGGAACAAGCGTATTTTATCCTGGCACTGCAATAAGCAAGCCTATAAAACAAAGCAATGATGAAGAACGAAAGATCGATAGGGAAGCTGAAGAGCTGATTGCCCAGATTGAAACAGCCTTTGCCAATGTGCGGCTTGGCGATGCACAGACGCTTCATCAGGCAAGAATTACCGCGGATTATGGTATGAGCGGCAATTTTCCTGTTGAAGAATATCAGAAAGCGCGTCTGCTCGATCCGGAAACGGATTGGCGGCAGATACCTGAGAAATCATTGGATGAAGGCGATTCTCCGCATTTTCTGATGGATCATGAAGCATGGCGATTTTATCTGCCCGCTTATATGGTGCGGAGCGTGAAGTTATTCGCAGGATTGGAGCACGATCCCGCAAAAGGAGGAGATAAATGCGCCGAGCAAGAAAGGATATCTGACGCAAGCTACAAGACCCTCTCTCTTGTGTTCTACTTGGGCAGGTACGGTGAAAATAAAGATAAATTACATGGAGAAGAACGATTTGCTTTGAGTTATTATAGCATGCTCAATGAGTCTCAGGCTCAGGCGGTTGCTTCCTTCCTTCGTTTTATCCATGATCGTACGATCAACGAGCCAATGCTGATAGCCCGCGATGCGGAAAAAGCGCTTGAAGACTATTGGGGATTACCGCAGGATAAGTGACCGCGATTAACGGATGCAGAGTTGAAGGCTTGGTTATCTAACGATTTTAGCAATTAGCGAGAAAAACTATACCAACCCCTTCACAAACCCTTCCAGCTCTGGCTGCCTAGTGCGTTTCAGGCGCTCGGCTTCGAGGATATGCTCGATGCGAAAGAGCGTATCCTCCAGATTCTCATTGATCAGCACATAGTCATACTCCTGCCAGTGGCTGATTTCGGCGGCGGCTTTGCTCA
>CAYPEF010000065.1:0-12519 GCA_964409675.1 uncultured Rickettsiales bacterium
CTGGGAGCATAACGGCATCGTGCAGGCGGTGGAGGGCAGGGACATGCCCTTCCTGATCGGTGTGCAATGGCACCCGGAATTTATGCTGAACTCCCGCCGCCAGCGCGGTATCTTCCGTCTGCTCACGCGTGAAGCGCGTCGCTACCGGCGGGAATGCTTTAACCGCTCTTAACAAATTCTCCGTGCGCCCTATATATGTGGAATCAAGGCGGTGCATGACGCGCCGCAAGGAGGTTTTATGCTGACAATCCGAAAATACGCCGACCTGGGCACCATGCAGATTTCCTGGCTGAATGCGCATTACCATTACAGCTTCGCCAATTATCATGACCCCAGGCGCATGGGGCTCGGCCCGCTGCGTGTGATTAATGACGATATCGTGAAAGCAGGCGGTGGGTTCGACATGCACCCGCACCGCGACATGGAAATCATCACCTATGTGCGTAAAGGCGCCATCGCGCACCGCGACAGCCTCGGCAACGAAGGCCGCACCGACGCGGGCGACGTGCAGGTGATGAGCGCCGGCACCGGCATCGTCCACGCCGAATATAATGAAGGTGCGGAAGATACCAACCTCTACCAGATATGGATTCATCCGCGCGCCAAGAGCGTCGCGCCGCGCTGGGACCAGCGCGCGTTTCCGAAATCCCCGGTGGAGGGCGAATTGCCGCTGTTGGTTTCCGGGCTGGAGGACCACCGTGAAATCGACGCACTGTTCATCCATGCCGACGCGGCTATCTACGGCGGCGTAATCGCGCAAGGCAAACAGGTGCGGCATAACCTCAAGGGGAGCGCTTACCTGCTCGTCTCGCGCGGCAGCGTGCTGGCGGACGGGCAGCGGCTGGAAGCAGGCGACGGCGCCGAAATCACCGCGCAGGATGCGCTGACATTGCAGGCGCAAGGCGGCGATAGCGAAGTGGTGCTGATCGACCTGCCTTTGCATCATGCATAAGCATCCGTGCTTGCGTTAATGCGTATCTGCCCATAAGGATAAGCGCATCATGCCGACCAAGCACAACAAGATTCGCTATAAAAGCACCCCCAAGAACCGGGCGACGCTGACGCTTACCGGCAGGTCGTACCTGCAATACCGCGACGATGATAAAATCGAAGCGGCCAGCAAGGGCGACCTGCTTTTCTACCCAAGCGTGGAAGCGCTGCACACTATTCACCACGGCGACTATGAAAGCGCCCGCTACAGCGGTTATTTTAAGACCGACGTGCATGATGGCAAGGAATGGAAACCGCTGCTGCCGAACGGCATCTTCAACGCCAACGAACATCATTTTTCCAAGCGCGATTATCCGGCGGATATCTTCGCGGCCTGCGCTGCCGTCGTTGCGTCCCTGCAGGGGCGAATACTGGAGCGCACTTACCGCGAACATTACAAAATGATCAGCGAAGACAGTGATTAATTAATTTAAAATATAAGTAAAACATAAAGATACCTAAATTTACGACTTTTTTACTTGCTAGTTTGGCATCGCCTGCCTAGTTTGCCGCGCATGCAACACGGGCGATTACATCAAGCAGTGGTGCCGGTCATTCTTGCAGCGATCTTTGCAGGTCTGCCCGCTTCACAGTTCATGCCTCCCAAGAGCGCTGCACAGCGCGTAAGCGAAGCTGTACCCGTCGCCGAAGAATACGTGCCTGCGCAATTATTGCGCAGCGCCAATACAGACTCCGCCATTTCCGGCGTGCTTTCTGACAAGGATATCGACATCTATAAGCGCATTCTTGAAGCGCAGCGTGCAAGCGACTGGCAACAGGCCGATCATTTTGCACAACAGCTCACTAACAGGATATTAC
Source organism: uncultured Rickettsiales bacterium (assembly GCA_964409675.1). GTDB lineage: Bacteria > Pseudomonadota > Alphaproteobacteria > Rickettsiales > SXRF01 > CAYMDD01. The sequence goes on from CAYPEF010000065.1 coordinate 1,810, forward strand.
TTGGATATGTGCTCGCAGAGCGCTTCACTGCTAAACGCTATGTTTCAGCGGGTGAAGAATTGCGCGACTGGCTGGAACAATACGCCGACCATCCGCAGGCTCCCGCCATTTATGCGCTGGCGGTGCGCAAAACCGGCAAGTCCGGTCTGACGCCCCCCGATTCCACCCGCCAATCCTCCCTGCAAGGCTATGGCGACAGTAATGGCCTGAGCGGAAGATTATCCTACCGCCCCAACATGATCGAAGACAGCGTATGGGCCGGTAGGCCGGAAGCCCGCTCGCTCTGGCAGGCGGTGGAAAACGCCATCAACGCGCACGATATTCCCCGCGCGCAGGCCATCTTTGAGCAGCGCCGCACGCAGGATGTGCTGAAGCAGAACGAAAAGAGCGTCCTGCAATGGGAACTCGCTGAGCAGCATTTCTACCGCGGCAATAATACTGCCGCCTATACGCTGGCTGGAAACGCCGCCGTACAATCCGGTGAAACCATGCCGGGCATTCACTGGATGGCCGGCCTCACCGCGTGGAAAGCCGGCAAGATTGCCGCGAGCGCAAAACATTTCGCCGCCATGGCCGAGCGCGAGCATAATTCCCCGTGGGAAAAATCTGCCGCCGCCTACTGGGCCTACCGCGCTTATAAAAAACTAGGCGAAGAACAAAAAGCGAATGATTATCTGCGGCAGGCCGCGCACACGCCGCGCACGTTCTACAGCATCCTCGCGCGTCGCACGCTGGGGCAGCCGATTTTCCTGCCCTCGCAGCAGGAAGTGCTGAAGCAGCCGGATACGGACGCGCTGTATGCCATCCCGCCTGTTCGCCGCGCCGTGGCGCTGGCACAGATCGGCGAAAACGAGATGGCGGAGAAGGAGCTGCGCGGCTACTTCCCACAAAGCCCGCGCGAAAGCCGCAAGGAACTGTTATCGCTGGTGCAATATCTCAGCCTGCCTGCCCTGCAGATCAGCATGGCTAGCCAGATGGTAAAGCAGGGTGAAGACGTGGAAGCCGCGCTCTACCCATTACCGGACTGGGAACCCGAAACCGGCTTCGGCCTAGACCCGGCGCTGGTGTTTGCGCTGGCGCGTCAGGAATCGGGCTTCCGCGCCTCTGCGCGCGCCTCCAGCGGCGCGATGGGCGTGATGCAGTTGATGCCCGAAACCGCCAAGCTGATGCGCAAAAGCCTCGGCAATCCGGTGACAATGCCGCTGGAAGGCATGCTGGAGCCGGAGATGAATATCACCCTCGGCCAGCATTACCTTGAGCATCTGATGCGCACGCCGTCGGTGGGCAATAATTTATTTTACGTGATTGCCGCCTATAACGCCGGCCCCGGTAATCTCAGCCAGTGGCGCGCCCGCGGCAACGCCGATAACGACCCGCTGCTGTTTTTGGAAACCATTCCCTTCACCCAGACGCGCCATTATGTTAAGCAGGTGATGGCCAATTACTGGATCTATCAGGAGCTGCGCGGCGAAAAACCCGCCACGGCGCAGGCGCTGGCCGAGGGAAGCTGGCCGGTGTACCGCTCCTCCAGCGAACTGGCGCAGCGTTGAGCGCGCCGGATTTTGCTCTTGAACAGGCGCATGCCGGCATAGTCTGCGGCATTGACGAAGCGGGCAGGGGACCACTGGCCGGGCCGGTCGTGGCCGCGGCGGTGATATTCCCGCAGTATCATGCTCCCGCAGGCATCAACGATTCCAAAAAACTCTCCGCCGCCGCGCGCGAGCGTTTGTTAGAAGCAATTCAGGCTGGCGCGCATGTCGGCATCGGCACGGCCAGCGTGCAGGAAATCGATACGCTGAATATTCTAGGTGCCACCAAGCTCGCCATGCAGCGCGCCTATGCGTTGCTGCCGCTCAGGGCCGATGCCGCGCTGATTGACGGCAACCAGCCCCCTGCGCTACCCTGCCGCGTGCAGGCCGTGATAAAAGGCGATGCGCTGAGCCTCTCCATCGCTGCCGCCAGCATCGTGGCGAAAGTCACGCGCGACCGCATCATGCAGCAATTAGGCGCGCAATATCCCGGTTACGGCTTTGAGCGCCACGCCGGATATGGTACAAAGGCGCATCTGGGCGCGCTGATGCGCCTTGGCGTCACCCCGCACCACCGCGCCAGCTTCGCACCCATACGAGAGATATTGCAGATGGCTGAAAAACAAATCGCATGAGCAAGGACGCACCCTCAGAGAAAGCCGAAAAATCGGACACCTACCGGCGCAAGCGCATGTTCCCGCGCACGCTCGCGCAGTGCGTCGATCCGGTGACAAAACCGGTATTCACCCGCCACGGATTGCTGGAAGCGCGCATCATTCGCGACTGGGAGCGCATCGTCGGCGCGGAAATGAGCGCATGTACCCTGCCGCAGAAGCTTGCCTTTCCACGCGGCAAAACCACTGAGGGCTGCTTAACCATACTGGCGATGAGCGGCCATGCGCTCACCCTGCAATACCGCACGCCGGTGATCATGGAAAACCTCGCCGCTTATTTCGGCTATAAGGCCATCTCCCGCATCATGATCCAGCAGGTGCACCAGCTGCCCGTCCCCGCCCGCCCGGAGCCGCACATTACCTATTACCCTCCCGCCGCCGCCGAGACCGACCCGCAGGACCCACTGCAAGCCGCGCTGGCGCGGCTGGGGCGAGCCATGCAGCGTAATGATTGAAAAGTGCTTTAAGTTCGCTATACTTTACCCATCCACCATCAACCGGGGCTTTTATGATCCATCAGTTGTTTATATCCATTGCCGCTCTCTCTTTGCTCATCTTGCCTATGCCTGGTTTTGCCCAGGAAAGGGAAATTCCCGCTGATATAGCGGCCAAAGCCGCCGATGTGGTAAAGGATGGCGCTGCCGCCATGAAAAAACCTGCCGAGCCGGTGCATTCCGAGCTGCTGGAAAACGCTCCCCTGCCGGGCGATTTCATGATCGGTGATAAAAAAGCCCCCGTCACCGTCATTGAATACGCCTCGCTGACTTGCCCGCACTGCGCGCATTTCCACACCGAAGTGGTGCCGATGATCGAGCATGATTATGTGGCCAAAGGCAAAGTGCGCTATATTCTGCGTCCCTATCCGCTGAATGAGCCGGCGCTGAAAGCCGCCGAGCTGGTGGATTGCGTGGGCGAGGAGGGCGGCCCCGAGCGCTATTACACCTTCGTCAAGGTCCTGTTCGACGCGCAGAATAAATGGGCCTTCGACACCACCTATATGACCGCGCTCGAAACCTTCGCCGGCGTCGGTGGCGTGCCGAAGGAGACCTTCGACAAATGCACCTCCGACCCCGAACGCGAGAAGAAAATCCTGAAAGTCCGTAAAGCCGCCACGGATGAGCTGAAGGTGAGTCACACCCCTTACGTCTTCGTCAATACCCTGCCTTATGAAGGCCCGCCCACCCCGGAAAGCTTCTCCAAAGCCATCGAAGATGCGCTAGCCAAAAAATAAGGAGCCAACCCAATGCCCACCGAAGAAAAGCTGCCCTCGCTGGATCAGCTGCAAAGCCATATCGACGCTGTAAAGCGTGAGACCTATCATCCCGAACCCACCGAGGCGCATAATGAGGTGGACCAGAAACTCACCCCCTCCATGCGCCTTGGTATCGAGATGGTGGCAGGGGCGGTGGTCGGCATTATCATCGGCTATCTGGTGGATGAATGGCGCGGAACCATGCCCTGGTTTACCGTCGGCTTCTTTTTCGCGGGCTGCCTGGCGGGATTCCGCAATCTGAAACGCCTGTCAGAGCCGCTTGACAAGGACGAGGATTCCGCTACAACTCCACGCGCCTGACCCATGCCGGGTTAAGCGTTTTTGAAATTGCTGGATATTCTACGTGTCTGAAGCCGCTTCCCACAACCCGCTGGAACAATTCGAGATTTATCGTATTTTGCCTCTGAAGTTCGGCGCATACGACCTGAGTTTCACCAACGCCTCCCTGTGGATGGCGCTGGTTTGCCTCGGGGTTCTTATTTTCCTGAGCGTCGGCGGACGCAAGCTCGCGCTGGTGCCTGGGCGCTGGCAGGGAGCCGCCGAATCGGTGGTCGGCATGGTACATGACATGGTGATTGAAAATGCCGGGCGCGAAGGCCTGCGCTATTTCCCCATCGTCTTTACGATATTCATTTTCGTGCTGTTTGCCAATATGTTCGGCATGCTGCCCTATTCCTTCACCGTCACCAGTCACGTAGTGGTGACCTTTGCTCTGGCGGCGCTGGTGTTCACCGGCGTTACGCTGATTGCGCTGTTTCGCCACGGTCCGGTGAAATTCCTGCATTATTTCCTGCCCGAAGGCACGCCCTGGTGGATTGTGCCGCTGGTCTACCCGCTGGAGGTGATTTCGTTCCTCGCCCGCCCGATCAGCCTGTCGGTGCGTCTGGCGGTGAACATGACCGCAGGGCATATCCTGCTCAAAGTGATGGCCGGGTTCGTGGGCATTATCGGCCTGCTTGGGGTGGCACCCTTTATTCTGGTTGTGCTGCTGACCGGGTTCGAGATCGGCATTGCCATGCTGCAGGCGTATATTTTCACGATCCTGACCTGCATCTATTTGCATGATGCGATCCATCTGCATTAATACATATAACCATAACACTTTTTTCCAAGGAGAATGACAATGGAAGGTGAAGCTTTAAAATATATCGGTATGGGTCTGGCCGCGCTCGGCATGCTTGGCGCAGCGCTCGGGGTAGGCAAGGTGTTCGGCGCACTGCTCGAAGGCATCGCTCGTAATCCCGGCGCGAAGAAGGAAATGATGGGCCCGGCTTTCATCGGCGCCGCGTTCGCGGAGTTCATGGGTCTGCTGGCGTTCGTCGTCGTGATCATGATCAAAGGCTAACGGTTTCGCTGTAACCGGCCATGCCGCAACTTGATCCTGTCTCCTCGCTGTTTCTTTCGCAGTTCTTCTGGCTGGCGCTGAGCTTCGGCCTGCTGTACCTGCTGCTCTCGCGCGTGCTGCTGCCGCCGCTCACCGGCATCATGCAGCAGCGCAAGGACACCGTCTCCGGCGACATCCTCCGCGCGCAGACGCTGAAGGAAGAAGCCGAGCAGGCGCGCGAGCAGTATGAGCGCACTGTGGCGGATGCGCATATGCGCTCGCAGCAGGTGTTCGCCGACGCTGCGCTCACCATCAAGCAGCACACCGAGAAAGCCAATGCCGAGATGGACCGCGCGGTAGCGGAAAAGCTCGCGCAGGCACAGGCCGCTATTGCGGCGAGGAAGCAGGAGGTATATACTCAGCTTGCTTCCGACAGTGCGGAACTGGTGGCGCAAATCGTGGAGAAATTCACCAACACGCGCCCCGACGCCGCCAAAATCTCCGCTGTGCTGCGCTCTCTTTCATCGTCCTAACGGAAACGGTAATCATTTATGTGGCAGGACCCGCATACCTGGGTAGCGATTGGCTTCATTACTTTCTTCGCGCTGTTCGGCAAGAAGCTTTGGCGCGCCATGGTGCAGGCGCTCGACGCTCGCTCCGCGCGCATCGCGCGTGAGCTGAAGGAAGCCGAAGGCTTACGCCTGGAAGCGGAAAAAACGCTTGCCATGTACCGCCAGAAATACCAGGACAGCATGAAAGAAGCGGAAGAAATCATCGTCCGCGCCCGCAAGGCCGCCGAGCAGATGATGGCCCAGGCCGAGATTGACCTCAAGGCCAGCATGGAGCGCCGCACCCGTCAGGCGACCGACCGCATCGCCGAGGAAGAAAAACGCGCTATCGCCGAAGTGCGCAACCATGTGGTGGACATCACCGTGGCCGCCGCCCGCGCCATCGTCACCGAGCAGCTGCAACAGCAGGCCGGCGACAATGGCATCCGCCAGGTGATCGCCGATCTGGAGCGCAAAGTTCATTAAGCGTCGTCCCGTTTCGGGATTTTATCCTTTCCCTGTTTGAGACAATAAAGTAGCTTGTCAGTGCTTTGATAAACAAAGCGCTGACAAGCTATCGCATTGCCTTCTCTTTCAGGGAGCGTTTGAATGCCACTGCCGCCTTTGCCTGTTATATCCCGCCGCTTCTTCTCTTTCTCCATCCCTTCCCATATCCCTTTCATGCCCGTGAAAACGGGCATTCAGCGCATCGTATCCGTGATGCAAAAGCATTGTTTGCCCCTCCCGCTTGCGGGAGGGTTGGACAGCAACGCTGTCCGGTGGGGAGGGAAGCCGAGCCGTTGGCTCGGCAGCGAGCGGCGCTTGCTATTCCCCCCTGTATCCCCCCGCAAGCAGGGGGAGTCTTATGCTGCTCTCCATGGAATGGTTTGCCTGTATCTGACAATGCTCACGCAAGCAGCCCATGCCGGGGCATGGACGCAAAAAGCGGGCGAGGTGCAACTGATCAACCAGTTCTCTTACTACCGTAGCAATGAATACCGCGACTTAAACGGCCACACGCGCCCGCAGCCGGATTACGCCAAATGGGAATGGAACCCCTATCTCGAATACGGCTATGACGACGCGACCACACTCGGCGCGAGCCTTTACCTGCAACGCGCGAGCAGCAGCGGGCAAACCAATTACGGCCTCGCCGAATCCGAATGGTTCATGCGCCGCCGCTTGTGGCAACAGGGTGGCTTCGTGCTCTCCGCCGTGCCGAAAATCAAGCTCCCCGGCCTCGGCAATAACGATGCGCCGCTGATTGGCAGCAGCCATGCCGATGCGGCGCTAGGGCTGGAAGGCGGCTACGGCTTCTCCTGGCTTAGGCGATGGCATTACGCCGCGCTGCAATCCGAATACCGCTACCGCTTTGGCAATCCCCGCGACCAGTACCGCGCCTCCGCGACATTAGGCGTAGGTGTAAGCGATAAGCTGGTGCTGATGCCGCAAGCCTTCTTCACCTGGCGCGCAAGCGACACGCAAACCGCACCCTTCACCCAATCCCCGCGTGACGATTACGATCTCACCACCCTGCAATTCTCCGCCCTCTATCGCTTAACCGACAGCCAGCAAGTGCAGCTCGGCGCGTTCCGCGATGTCAGCGGCAAAAACGCTGGGCAGGGCGGGGGCGTCACGCTTGCCCTCTGGAGCCATTTCTGAGCGTGCCGCAACTGGGTGCGATCCTGCAGGAGTGGGGGATCATCTCCGCGCAGCAGCTGCGCGAGGCGCTCCGCCTCCAGCGCAAATCCGCAAGCCGAATCGGCGATATCCTGCTTGCGGACGGCGCGATTACCAACCTGCCGCTTTACTGCGCGCTGGCTAAACAAAGCGGGCGCTCGTTCGTGGATTTGCGCAGTGATGCGCCGGAGCGCAGACTGTGCCATGCGCGCCATATGCATGATTACATCCGCCTGCGCGCATTGCCATGGCGCAAAAATAAAAACGGCATCACGCTGATTGCCACCAGCGAACCGGATAATCCGAAGCTTCATGCTTGGCTCAATAAGCGCTACGGCAACCTCTGGCGCTGCGTGCTGGCCTCGCCGCTCGATATACGCCTGTCCATCGAGCATTTGTTCAAAGGCAGGCTTAGCACGGAAAGCCGGACGCTGCTCTACGCCCGCCATCCCGACCGCTCGGCCCGCTATACGTTAACTGCTGAACAGAAAATCACATTCATCTTCCTGTTTGCGCTGCTCGCCGGCGGCATTTATCTCGCGCCGTGGGAAATGCTGATTGGCTCCGTCATCACCCTGCATTTCCTCTATGCCATCACCATGCTGCTGAAGGGCAGCATTTTTCACATCGGTCGCAAAGCCATCCGCCGCAAGCGAAAACGCTACGTGCAGGCGATCCCGGACCATGCGCTGCCGGTCTACACCATCCTTGTCCCGCTTTACCGCGAGGCGGACAGTCTGCCGTTCCTGCTCAATTCATTACGCCAGCTCGACTACCCGGCAGCGAAGCTCGACATCAAATTAATTTTGGAAGCCGACGATACCGCCACCATCGCCGCCGCCGAGCGCCTGCGCATCGCATATAATTTCGAGATATTGCGCGTGCCGCCTTCCATGCCGCGCACAAAGCCGAAAGCCTGCAATTACGGTCTGAAATTCGCCCGCGGCGCATATGTGACCATCTATGATGCGGAAGACCGCCCGGAGCCGCTGCAACTGCGCAAAGCCGTGCGTGCCTTCCGCAGCGCGCCGAAAGATGTGATATGTTTGCAGGCGCGCCTGCGCTATTATAATGCCGATGAAAACTGGCTCACCCGCCTGTTTGAACTCGAATACCGTATCCTGTTTGACACATTGTTGCCCGGCCTGCAGGCGCTCGGCATCCCGCTTCCGCTCGGCGGCACCAGCAACCATTTCCGCGTCAAGCAACTGCGCAAGCTCGGCGAGTGGGACCCATATAATGTCACCGAGGATGCCGATCTTGGCGTGCGCATCGCCGCCGCTGGCTACCGCACCCGAATGCTGAATTCCTACACGCTGGAAGAAGCGCCGCTGCACTTACGCAGCTGGCTTAACCAGCGCTCACGCTGGATTAAGGGCTATATGCAAACCTGGTGCGTGCACATGCGCCATCCGAAACGCTTGCTCAACGAAATCGGCGTCGTGCCTTTCATGGGCCTGCAATTTTTCATGGGGGTATCCACGCTGTCCTTCCTCACCGCACCGCTGGTGTGGCTGGTATCGGTGCTGTTCCTCACCGGCATTCCTCATGTGCAGGGCGTAACCATGCCGTGGTGGTTTAGCGGGCTGTCGGCCTTCAACCTGCTTTTATTTCTCTGCCTGCACTGGCAGCAAGCCTTCCAGCTTGCACCGAAGCAGGGCAGGGAGCGGCTGCGCTTCATCGCCGCTGTCGGCATCTTTCCGCTCTACTGGTGCTTGCACTCGCTCGCCAGCTACAAGGCGCTATGGCAACTGGTATGGAAGCCGCATTTCTGGGAGAAAACCACGCATGGGGTTTCCAAAATCGTGAAAGCCGAGAACCGCCTTAAGCGGGCGCGTCTCAGGCGCGCGCAGCCTAGCTGTGCGCGAAATCAACCTTCGCGTTTTCCCCTGCGTCCGGCATTTCGCCGGTCAGCCGCGCTTTAACATAGCCGTAAGCATACACCATGGCGCTGGACGGGCTGTCCCAGTATTCCGCCGATTCGATCTCGACGCGAATCAAGGCAATCGCCGGGTCGTCCTTGCCCTTGGGGAACCAGGTGCGCATCCATTCGCTCCATAACTCATGGATTTTTGCCCTGTCCTGGCTAACTGAAGCGGTGCCGCTGATGGAGACATAATTCTGGTCCGCCGGCTCGGAATAGCTGAGCAGAACGCTAGGGTTATGCGCGATTTCCGCGATTTTCGGCGAATCGAAGCGGGTGAAGAACCACAGATCGTCCGGCTTTTCCTGCTGTACCGCCGCCATCGGGCGGGCGTGCAGGCGATTACTCTCGCCGTACGTAACCAGCTGAGCTACCTTAATATCTTTAATCAAGGACCAGACTTTCTGCCGTGCACCGGCGTCGCTTCGCTGCTGCATGGGAATACCTATTGGTTGGACGGGGTGATCTGTGTGGGGCGGCGGCGTGGGATGCGCACGATGGGAACGGAAGTAATCGGGGAAACCGGGAATGTCATAAAAACCTCATGAATCAATAACGCCATGCTTAAGCGGTAAGCTGGCGTCATCGACATAAAGAAGCAATCAGCGCGCGGGGGGAATTGGGTAAAATATTGCCGCGTATATATGCGCAATACAGTGCCGCATGGATGCTTTATTTCAACGAAAACCCCGGAAAAGGCCGGAATTGCACGCTTATCAATGCGCAGTAAAAAAACTGCTTTTGGTGCTTGCAATGCCGCCGTCTTGTCTATATATAACCCTCTCACACGATTTAGTGGCCGCGAGGGAATTGCCAGCAACTGGTAGTAAAATCTCAAGGCGAAATAAGCGAAAAAGCTTGTTGACATAAAAATCGCGTGGTAGTATAGCAACCTTCCCTTCAGAAATGAAGATGTTGCGAAGGCCGAAAAAGCCCAAAAGGCAAGGCCTTCTGTCGATTGATATTGTGAATAGGTTTTTCTGAATCTAACTGTTTGGCAGTTCGGTCGGTTCTCTCAAGTCCGGTCGAAATGTATTCTAACCAATACAACCACCCTAAGTAACACCCGGGTGTGTGCCCAAACAGCATAGAGTCGATGTTAAGATTAAAATTTTGTGTCTGCGCATTGAAATGCGGATCAAGACTTCTGTTTTGTTCTGTACGTAAATGTTTCAGGCATCGTTCTAGTAGAGAATAAGCATAAGAAGAGCATTTGATGGATGCCTTGGCAATAAGAGGCGATGAAGGACGTGCTACGCTGCGATAAGCGTCGGGGAGCTGCGAAGAAGCTTTGATCCGACGATGTCCGAATGGGGAAACCCACCACTTTAGTGGTACTTCATACTGAATACATAGGTATGTAGAGCGAACCTGGTGAACTGAAATATCTAAGTAGCCAGAGGAAAGGAAATCACCGAGACTCCCTTAGTAGTGACGAGCGAACGGGGACCAGGCCAGTGGTATGAGATTAAGAACCGGAAGTTTCTGGAAAGGAACGCCATAGTGGGTGATAGCCCCGTACGGGTAGAAATTTCTCATATCCTCGAGTAGGGCGGGACACGTGCAATCCTGTCTGAACATGGGGCGACCACGCTCCAAGCCTAAGTACTCCTTATTGACCGATAGTGAACAAGTACCGTGAGGGAAAGGTGAAAAGCACCCCTGTAAGGGGAGTGAAATAGTACCTGAAACCGTGTGCTTACAAGCAGTGGGAGGACGTTCCGGTCGGCTTGCCGGCCGGTGTCTGACCGCGTGCCT
>CAYPEF010000065.1:12529-12885 GCA_964409675.1 uncultured Rickettsiales bacterium
CAGCACAAAAAGATAACAGGTTATGGCATAACAATAGACCTGACACCTGATGCATACACGCCATATGCGCGCGCAAGCGTGACTGTGTACCTCTTGTATAATGGGTCAGCGACTTAGTGTGTGCAGCAAGCTTAAGCCGATAGGTGTAGGCGCAGCGAAAGCGAGTGTTAATAGCGCGATAGAGTTGCACGTACTAGACCCGAAACCTAGTGATCTTACCATGGCCAGGTTGAAAGTGCAGTAACATGCACTGGAGGACCGAACAGGTGCCCGTTGAAAAGGTCTCTGATGAGCTGTGGTAAGGGGTGAAAGGCCAATCAAACTGGGAAATAGCTGGTTCTCCGCGAAATATATTT
>CAYPEF010000066.1:0-12818 GCA_964409675.1 uncultured Rickettsiales bacterium
CCAAGCAATCCTAAGCGCAAGCACTAAGGATTGCTATCCTCCCCCCTCAAGGGGGAGGGAGAAATAGATCCCCCCACCTCCTCACGCAAGCACTTGCAAAAACCGCTTAAAGATGCTCTGACATTAGGCATGAAAGCATCTTCCAGCCACGCTTCCCCTCCCCCGAATCCCGCCGAAAGCACGGTTCCGCGCCATGTGGCGGTGATCATGGATGGCAACGGGCGCTGGGCGAAGGCGCACGGGCTACCGCGCACCGCCGGGCACAAGCAGGGGGCGGAAGCATTGCGCACCACGCTGAACGCTTGCCGCGACATGGGCATCCAGTACCTCACCATCTACGCCTTCTCGTCGGAAAACTGGAAACGCCCGGCCGCGGAGGTGCAGGAGCTGATGCTGCTGCTGCGGCATTACCTGAAGCGCGAAATCAACACCATGCATGAAAACGGCGTCCGCATGCATTTCATCGGCGACAGGGAATTGCTCGCCCCCGATATCCGCGCGCTGATTGCCGACAGCGAGCGCCTGACGGTGGGCAATACCGCTTTTCACCTGACCATTGCGCTCAGTTACGGCGCGCGGGCGGAGCTGGTGCGGGCCATGCGCGGCCTTGCGCAGGATATCGCCGCCGGAAAGCTGCAGCCGGAGGGCATTACCGAGGAAACCATCGCCTCCCGGCTGGATACGCACCAATTGCCCGACCCTGACCTGCTCATCCGCACCGGCGGCGAACAGCGCTTAAGCAACTTCCTGCTCTGGCAAGCGGCTTATACGGAACTTTACTTCACCCCGGTGCTATGGCCGGATTTTTCGGTTATGCACCTACAGGAGGCCTGCCATGATTTCGCCCGACGAGAACGCCGCTTCGGATACGCCACCTAAGCGCGATTTCCGCGCCTTTTTTACCTCCGGCAACTGGTCGGGGTTGAAGCTTCGCGCCATCTCAGCTTCCGTGCTGGTGACGGTGGCGCTGGTGGCGGTGCTCTCAGGCGGGCTGCTGTTCACCACGCTGATAATGCTGGCGGCGCTGCTGATGATCCGGGAATGGGATTACATCACCACCGCCGAGAAGCCCGGCTGGAAATGGCTGGGACTCGCCTATGTAGCGTTGCCGTGTCTTTCGATGATCTGGCTGCGGAGCGTGCAGTTCGAGGAAAACCCGGAAGCAGGCCGGCATATCGTGATGTACCTGCTGCTTGTGGTGTGGAGCACGGATATTGGCGCCTATTTCGCCGGGCGCGCCATCGGCGGACCGAAGCTCGCGCCCGCCATCAGCCCCAATAAAACCTGGGCCGGGCTGGCCGGGGGGGTGGCGGCGGCGATGCTGGTGGGCGGGTTCTGCTCCTTCTTCAGCCCCTACCCGCGCAGCTTTGTTTCCGCCATGGTCATCGGCGGGTTGCTGGCGGTGGTGGCGCAGGGCGGCGATTTATTCGAGTCCTGGATCAAGCGCCGCGCGGGCGTGAAAGATAGCGGCACGCTGATTCCCGGCCACGGCGGCATCCTCGACCGTATCGACGGGCTGACCTTCTCTACCCCCCTGCTCGCCTTCATGCTCAGCACCTCCGGGCTGGCGCTGTGACGCAATTGCGCCGGATATCCATCCTCGGCTCCAGCGGCTCCATCGGGCGCAGCACGCTGGAGGTGATACGCCGCAACCCCGAGCGCTTTGCCGTGGATACGCTGACGGCGATGGATAATGTGGCATTGCTGGCGGAACAGGCGCGGGAATTCAATGCGTCATTGGCCGTGATCGGCAAGGAGGAGCATTACGGCGCGCTGAAAGAAGCACTGGCAGGCGCTGATATTGAGATTGCCGCCGGGCAGGCGGCGATTGAAGAAGCCGCGCAGCGCCCAGTGGATATGCTGGTGGCCGCCATCGTCGGCGCGGCGGGGCTGAAGCCGGTGCTGGCGGCGCTCTCGCAAGGTATTTGCGTGGCACTGGCCAACAAGGAATGCCTGATCACCGCCGGAGAGATCATGCTGGCCTGCGCGAAGCAGAACCAGGCGGCGATTATTCCAGTAGATTCGGAGCATAGCGCCATTTTTCAGGCGATTGATGCGCATAATGTGCAGAATATCGACAGCATCACCATCACCGCTTCCGGCGGGCCGTTCCGCCTGTCCACGCTGGAGGAAATGCGCGTGGCCACTCCGGCGCAGGCGGTGCGCCATCCCACCTGGAGCATGGGGGCGAAGATTTCCGTCGATTCCGCCACCATGATGAATAAGGGGCTGGAGCTGATCGAGGCCTATTATTTATTCCCGGTGAAGGAGGAGCAATTGCAGGTGGTGGTGCATCCCGAATCCATCATCCACGCCTTAGTCAGTTACCTGGATGGGTCGGTGCTGGCGCAGATGAGCATCCCGGACATGCGTACGCCGATTGCTTATGCGCTCGGCTGGCCGCAGCGTATCCAATCCGGCACGCCGTCGCTTAAACTGCAGGAAATCGGGTCGCTTAGCTTTGCGGAAGTGGACGATGCGCGCTTCCCAGCGCCAATGCTTGCGCGCAGGGCACTGCGGGCGGGTGCGAGCGCCACGATTGCGCTGAATGCAGCTAACGAGGTGGCGGTGGACGCATTCCTTAAGGAACGCACCGGCTTTCTGGACATTACTAAAATCGTTGAAAAAACACTTGAAAAAGTGGAGAATGCGGCCATCTCCTCGGTAGAGGATATTCTGGCCGCGGATGCTAGCGCGCGCCGGATCGCGCATTCATTCATCAGCTAGGGCCTTATGGAGTTTCTCACGCAATTTCTGCACACTGCACTGGCTTTCATCATCACGCTCAGCGTTATCGTCTTTATCCATGAATTCGGGCATTACTTCATTGCGCGGCTGTGCGGCGTGCGGATCGTGGCATTTTCCATCGGCTTCGGCAAGGAACTGTTCGGCTGGAATGACAAGCATGGCACACGCTGGAAAGTGGCGCTGCTGCCGCTGGGCGGTTATGTGAAAATGTACGGCGACGCCTCCGCCGCCAGCAATGCCGATGACGACGCGCTGGAGCGCATGAGCGAGGAAGAAAAGCGGGTTACCTTCCATTTTAAGCCCTTATGGAAAAAAGCCGCCATCGTCGCTGCCGGGCCGGGAGCGAATTTCCTGCTGACCATCTGCATCCTGACGTTTTTTATCATGTCCGGCGGGCTGCCCTCGACAGAGCCAGTGATCGGCGAGGTAATGCCGGGCACCCCGGCGCAGGCGGCTGGCCTGCAGAAAGGCGACCGCATTATTCAGGTGGGTGACCATTCGGTGCGGCGCTTTAACGATATTCCGTTCTACCTCTCCACCAATCTCGGCACGCCGGTGGATATCAGGCTGGAGCGCGAAGGCAAGGAGATGGATGTTAGCATCACCCCCACCGAGATTGAAGAGGATGATGCACTTGGCAATAAATACAAGCGCCCGATGATCGGCATCAAAAGCACCGAGATACACTATGAAGATGTCGGCCTGCCGCATGCCGTCTGGGAAGCGACGCGGCGCACCTATACGATGTGCGCGATTACCATCGAGGCCATCGGCCAGATGGTTACCGGCCAGCGCGGACTGTCTGAACTGAAGGGGCCGGTGGGCATCGCCAAGCTGTCCGGGCAGGCGGCGAACAAGGGGTTCGATACGGTGCTGTGGCTGATCGCCATGCTCTCGGCCAATCTGGGGCTGGTAAACCTGTTCCCGGTGCCGATGCTGGACGGCGGCCACCTCGCCTATTATGCAGCCGAAGCCGCCCGCGGCCGCCCGCTGGCGCAGCGCGTGCAGGAATACGGCTATAAGGCCGGGCTGGCGCTGATCATCACGCTGATGGTGTTTACGCTTTATAATGACATCAAGAGCATGCTTTTTTCGTAAATAGCCGCTCCACTTTTTACCTCCCTCTCCCTAGAGGGGGTAGGATAGAAATCCTAAGCGCGTTTGCGCTTAGGATTTTTTGGTGGGGATGTATCTCTCCTCCACTCCTACGGTGCGGATGCCCCCCTCACCTAACCATTCAGGAAGCTTACGTTCGCTATGCGAACGGTTTTCCTTCGTTCCCTCAAGGGGGGAGGACTTATGTTCTCAGCTTTTCCATAGCTCCGAGATCATACAAACCCATGCCAGCATATTTTGGCTTGATTTACATGTTTTTTTGCCGCATGAGTAAGCGTCGTCCTCGCAACCTATCTTCCGTATCGCCTGTGACATTATTCTCCCGCTCGCTTCTTTCCGTTTTTCTCGCATCCGCATCCGCAGCCGTTCTGCCTGCCGCCGCGATCGCCGCCAACGCACCAAGCGGCGCGATTCAGTCGATTCGCATTGAGGGCAATCAGCGCATCGAGGAAAAAACCATCCGCTCCTATCTTGGCCTTAAGGAAGGCGGCGCGTTCGATAAGGCTGCCATCGATAAAAGCCTGAAGGATCTGTTCGCCACCGGCTTCTTCTCGGACGTGAAGCTGCTGCGTGAAGGCAGCGCGCTGGTGGTGCGCGTGCAGGAAAATCCGGTAATCAACCGCGTGGCCTTCGAAGGCAATGACCGCGTGGAGAAGGATACGCTGGAGAAGGAGATCGAGCTGAAGCCGCGCTCCGTCTATACCCGCGCCAAGGTGCAGAATGACGTAAAGCGCATCCTCGATATCTACCGGCGCGGCGGGCGCTACAGCGCCACCGTGGAGCCGAAGCTGATCCAACTCGACCAGAACCGCGTGGACCTGGTGTATGAAATTAATGAAGGGCCGGTGGCTCGGGTGAAAAAAATCACCTTCATCGGCAATGACGTATTCTCCCGCAGCGATTTGCTAGAGGTCATCCGCACCTCCGAGGAGCGCTGGTGGCGCTTCCTCACCGACAGCGACAAGTACGACCAGGACCGCCTGCAATATGACGAAGAATTGCTGCGCCGCTATTACATCTCGCAGGGCTACGCCGATTTCCAGGTAAAATCCGCCCATGCCGAGCTGTCGCCGGAAAAGGACGCGTTCTACCTCACATTCGTGCTGGATGAAGGGCCGAAATACAGGTTCGATAAGATCAACGTCGCCAGCACGCTTAAAGGGCAGGAGCAGCCCGATTTCGGCAACATCATCAAGACCAAGTCCGGCAAGACCTATGACGCCAGCAAGGTGGAAGACAGCATCGACGGGATGACCAAGGAGCTGGGCAACCGCGGTTACGCCTTCGTGGAAATCACGCCGCAATTGCAGCGCAACGCCGAAGCCAAAACGATTGATTTAACATACGCCATCAAGCCCGGCCCGCGCGTTTATGTGGAGCGCATCAACATCACCGGCAACGTGCGCACGCTGGATAACGTGATACGCCGTGAATTCCGGCTGGCCGAGGGCGATCCGTTCAACACCAGCAAGCTCGCCCGCACCGAGCAGCGCCTGAACAATCTCGGCTATTTCGAGAAGGTGGACGTGAAGAACGAACCGGGTTCCGCGCCGGATAAAACCAATATCAATGTGGATGTGCAGGAAAAATCGACCGGGGAAATCAATCTCGGCGCCGGCTTCTCCTCCACGGACGGCGCGCTGGCCGATTTCGGCATCCGCGAAACCAACCTATTGGGACGCGGCCAGGAAGCGCATGCGCGCTTCACCTATGCCGCCCGCCGCAAGCAGGCGGAACTGGGCTTTACCGAACCCTATTTCCTTGACCGCGAGCTTGCCGCCGGATTTGATATCTTCCGCACGCGCTATGATTTTCTTTCGGAATCATCGTACAATCTGGATAGCACCGGCTTCTCACTGCATATGAGCTACGCGCTGAAGGAACATCTGCAGCACACCATCACCTACACGTTCCGCGACAACAATATCACCGACGTGCAGAGCTATGCTTCGCGTTATATCAGGGACCAGGAAGGCACCAACGTCAATTCCAACATCGGCCATGCGCTTGCCTATGACACGCGCAACAACCGCTTCGACCCGACGGACGGCTATTATCTGAGATTCTCGCAGGAAGTGGCCGGTTTAGGGGGCGACTCGAAATACCTGAAGCATGAGGTGAAAGGCAGCTATTACTATCCCATCGCCAAGAACTGGACCTGGAGCGTGCTTGGTTCGGGCGGCCATATGCTGGGCCTGGGCGGGCGCGATATCCTGATCAGCGACCGCTTCTTCATCGGTGGGGAAGTGATTCGCGGCTTCGATAATTCCGGTATCGGCCCGCGCGACGTCACCACGCGCGACGCGCTGGGCGGCAACATGTATTACGCCGGCACCACCGAGCTGCGCTTCCCGCTCGGCTTGCCCGAGGATTTAGGCTTCCTCGGCGCGGCCTTCGTGGATGCGGGCAATCTGTGGAGCGTGGATGCTTCGGGTCCGGAAGTGGTGGATGCCAATAAGGTGCGCGTGGCAGCGGGCGTCGGGCTTTCATGGGCCTCGCCGTTCGGGCCGATCCGCATCGATATCGCCCGCCCGATTGTCAAGCAGCGTGAGGACGTCACCCAGACTTTCCGTTTCAGCTTCGGCACACGGTTCTAAGATTTTTTACCTGAAAGGATATAGCAATGCATAAATCTCTCTCCCGTTTCCTCTCGCTGGCGATACTCGCAGGATTCATTCTGCATGGCGCAAGCGCGCAGGCGCAAGCCGCTTCCAACATCGCCGTGGTGAACATTCAGGGCATCATGCGCGATTCCACCGCCGCCAAATCCATCCGCGACCAGATGGAAGCCAAGCAGAAAGCCTACCAGTCGGATCTTCAGAAGAAAGAGGAATCCCTGCAGAAGGAAGACGCTGAGCTGCGCAAGCAAAAAAGCGTGCTCTCCAAGGAAGCACTGGAAGAAAAAGCCAAGGCCTTCAACAGCAAAGCCACCGACCTGCAAAAAGAAGTAGCGGGTAAAAAGGCGGCGCTGGACGGTGCATTCGAGCGCTCGCTGAATGAAATCCAGAAATCGGTGACTGACATTATCGCCGAAATGGCCAAGGAAAAAGGTTTCAGCATCGCCATCCCCACTTCACAGATTCTGTATGCCGACACATCAATGGACATTTCCGCCGACGTGCTGAAGCGCCTGAACGAGCGCCTGCCGCGCGTGGATGTAAAGTTCGACGCGCCCGCAGCCCCCAAGGACAGTAAGAAGAAGTAGGCCTCTTCTCTCCCGCCATCCCACACGGTGATCTGGCCGGAAATTCAGCAATAAAACTGGATTTCCGGCCAGCGCCGCAGGGATGTGGGAAAGACAGGAGAATGCTTCTTACTCTTATGGCAGATCCACGCTTCTTCACATGTATAGGCCCGCACACGATTCAGGCCATTGCCGCGCTGACCGGCTGTACCGTCCCTAGCGACACGGATAAAATAATCCAGGATATCGCGCCGCTGGAGACCGCCGGCGAGGACGACGTCAGCTTCCTCGACAACACCAAATATATTGATGCGTTTACCAGAAGCCGTGCCGGAGCCTGTTTCACACGGCCTAAATTCGCCGCTCGCGCGCCGGCCGGCATGCTCCTGCTGCTCACCGACCAGCCCTACCTCGCCTTCACGCAGACGGCGCAGCTGTTTTACCCGGAAACCCAGCCAGAGCCTTTTATCTCGCCGCTTGCCATCATCGATGCCAGCTCGCAGGTAGGCGCCGGATGCCGTATCGAGGCCGGGGCCTGGATCGGCGCGGGCGCGCAGATCGGGGAGCGCTGTCATATCGGAGCGAATGCGGTGATTGAGCGGGCCGTCATTATCGGCGACGACTGCCGCATCGGCGCGCTCAGCTCGCTCAGCCACTGTATTCTTGGAAAGCGCGTGGTGCTGCATCCGGGCGTGCGCATCGGCCAGGATGGTTTCGGTTTCGCGCCGGGACCGCAGGGCATTCTCAAGGTGCCGCAGGTGGGCCGCGTGATCATCGAAGACGGAGTGGATATCGGCGCCAACACCTGCATCGACCGCGGCGCTGGCCCCGATACGTTCATCGGTGCGGGCACCAAGATCGATAACCAGGTGCAGATCGGGCATAATACATATATCGGGCGCAACGTGCTGATCGCCGGCCAGACCGGCATCGGCGGCAGCTCGCGCATTGAAGACGGTGCGATGCTCGGCGGGCAAGTCGGCTCAGCAGGGCATGTCATGGTGGGTAAGGGCGCGCGTCTGGCAGCGCAATCCGGTATTGTCAGCGATATTCCGGCGGGCGCGACCTACGGCGGCTCACCTGCGGTTCCGATCATGGAATGGCACCGGCAATCGGCGTTTTTAAAAAAAGCGCTCAAGGGCAAAGGCGATGCCTGAAATCAATTTTACACTTCCTGTAAAAATTGAAACTATCCCTGAAGTTACCGTTACTCCCGGTTTTGATGCCCGCTTCGTGCATTCGCAGCACGCAACACTCGCATTCTGGGTCATTGAAGAAGGCAGCCTGCTACCAATGCATTCCCACCCGCATGAGCGGATCAGCTATTTGACGGAAGGACGCTTTGCGCTTGTAATTGACGGTAAGTCCCATATGGTAAGCGCTGGTGAAATCGTGGTGATTCCGCCAAATACTCCACATTCCGGCGAGGCATTGACTTTCTGTCGGTTCATGGATGTATTTCACCCGGTACGCGAAGATTATCGAATGCAGGAGTTATGACCGAAGTCAACGTCCCCATCCCCATCGAGCGCATCATGGAGATGATTCCGCACCGCTACCCGTTTCTGCTGATTGACCGCGTGACGGAAGCAGTGCTCGACAGCCATGCTGTGTGCATTAAAAACGTCACGTTCAACGAGCCGCATTTCATCGGCCATTTCCCGAGCAAGCCGGTGATGCCGGGTGTGCTTATTATTGAAGCCATGGCGCAAACCTCGGCGGTGCTGGTGGTATCCACGCTGGGCGCATCGGCGGAAGGCAAGCTGGTGTATTTCATGTCAATCGACGAAGCACGCTTCCGCAAGCCGGTGGTGCCGGGCGATACGCTCGTCATCCGCGCCGAGAAGCAGCGCAGCCGCGGCAACGTGTGGAAATTCGCCTGCACCGCGCATGTGGGGGACGCCAAGGTGGCCGAAGCCGTAGTGTCGGCGATGATCGTGGATTAAACATGGCATCCATTCACGCCACCGCCATCGTAGCCCCGGAAGCAAGCATCGCTCCCAGCGCATCTATCGGTCCGTATTGCATCATCGGAGCGCATGTAACCATTGGTGAAAACGTGCGCCTGCTCAGCCATGTCTGCGTAGACGGGCATACTACCATCGGCAACGGCTGCACCATTTACCCGTTCGCCTCGCTCGGCTCTGCGCCGCAGGATCTGAAATATCACGGCGAAGCTTCACGCCTCACGATTGGCGAGCGGAACGTTATCCGCGAATATGTCACCATGAACCCCGGCACGGAAGGCGGCGGTATGCTGACCTCGGTCGGCGATGACTGCCTGTTCATGGTCGGCGCGCATGTGGCGCATGACTGCAAGGTCGGCAACCGGGTGATCATGGCCAATAACGCCACCCTCGCCGGGCATGTGGAAGTGGGCGAGCAGGTGGTGATCGGCGGACTGGCGGCAGTGCACCAGTTCGTGCGCATCGGCAAGCATGCCATCATCGGCGGCATGTCCGGGGTGGAGCATGACGTGATTCCCTACGGCTCGGTGATGGGCGAGCGCGCCTCACTGGCCGGCCTGAACCTGACCGGCCTCAAGCGCCGCGGCTTCGACCGCGAAGCGATTCACGCGCTGCGCGCCGCCTACCGGCAGCTGTTCGAGCTTGATGAAGGCACACTTGCGGAACGCGCTGAACAGGTGCGGAAATACTTCTCCGAAAGCGAGCCGGTGCGCGATATGATCGGCTTTGTGCAGGCCCCGGGAAAGCGCTCGCTCTGCGTGCCGAAGGCGGAAGCCTATCAGCCGGATGAGTAAATAAGATAGCCCTCCCTTCGCCGCGGCGTAATCATATATTTCATAAATTAAAAGTTTTCTTCCCGTCATTGCTTCGCTGCGCTTGCAATGACGGTGGATGTTTATGAAATATATTATTTCTCTCAATGGGTGAGAAAGCGGCGTCATTGCTTGAGCAGGCACGGATAATTGTCTATAGTCGCGCTTTCATTACTCTTTTTGCCATGCCTGAACCTTTTCTTACTGCGCAATCTCCGCTGGGCATCATCGCCGGAAACGGACAGCTGCCGTTGCAGCTGGCGCAAGCCTGCGTTGCGCGGCAGCGGCCCGTGTTCATCCTGGGTTTTGACGGCACTACCGACATGACGTTTTTTGCGCACATGCCGCATGCAAGCGTGCGTATCGGCGCGGTCGGCGAAGCGCTGGAGCGGTTGCGCGCGGCGGACGTTAAGCAACTGGTGATGGCCGGCGGCATGAAGCGCCCCTCGTTCACCTCGCTCAAGCCCGATGCCAAAGGGGTGAAACTGCTGACGCGGCTGGGCAAATCTTTTTTCGGCGGCGACGATGCGCTGCTTCGGCAGGTCATTGGCTTTCTGGAAGAAGAAGGATTCAGCATCGTGGGTGTGCAGGATATACTCATTGATATTCCCGCCCCTGCCGGAAGCCTCGGCGCGGCAGCGCCGGATGCAAGGCAGTTGCAGGATATCGCGCTCGGCCTGGAAGCTGCGCGGGCGCTGGGCCGCGAGGATGCAGGCCAGGCCGTGATTGTGGACCGCGGGGAAGTGCTGGACCGGGAAGATGCCGAGGGCACGGCGGCGTTAATCAGGCGCCACGGCGCGCGCGCGAAATCGCCCTCTCCTTCCGGCATTCTGGTAAAAGCCAGAAAGCCTTCGCAGGAGAACCGCGCCGATCTGCCCGCCATCGGGCCTGACACGGTTGAGCAGGCGCACGCGGCAGGGCTGGCCGGTATCGCCGTGGAGGCCGGGCATGCGCTTATCATTCACCGCGGCGACACGCTTGCCGCCGCCGACCGTTACGGGATATTTATTTATGGAATCTGAGCATGACATGGAAAACCCGCTGATTATCTACCTGATTGCCGGCGAAGCGTCCGGCGACAGTCTTGGCGCGGGGCTGATGCAGGCCCTGCGCGAGCAAATGCAGGGCAAGGTGATATTCCACGGCATAGGCGGCGAGAAAATGCAGGCACAAGGCCTGAAAAGCCTTTTTCCCTATAGCGACCTGTCGGTGATGGGGTTCGCCGAAATTCTGCCGCATATGCTGAAGCTGCTTACACGCATCGAACAGGCCGCCGACGATATCGAGGCCAAGCACCCGGACGTGGTGATCAGTATCGACTCGCCCGGCTTTACTTTACGGGTGGCGAAGAAAGTCCAGCGTCTGCGCGCCCGCGGCATGAAGCTGGTGCATTATGTGGCGCCGACCGTATGGGCCTATAAGCCCGAGCGCGCCGCCGCCTGCGCCGCCCTGTTCGATCACATGCTGCTGCTGCTGCCGTTTGAGCCGCCCTATTTTACCAAGGAAGGGCTTGCCTGCACCTATGTGGGGCATCCGTCGGTATGGCGAGGCAACCCCAGGGGCGATGCCCAGGGGTTTTATGAAAAATACCAGATTCCGCCTGAGGCGCCGGTGATTTCCCTGCTGCCGGGCAGCCGCCTGAACGAGGTGAAGCGCCACATGCCGGTCTTTGCCGGAGCCATGCTGATGGCCGCCGAAAGCAGGCGGCTGAAGGACATGGTGCTGGCGGTGCCGGTGCCGCGCTCCATGCTGGAAAGCGTGGTGCCGTTTTTCGAGGGCTGCCCGTTCCGCACCGTGCTGGTAAGCGAGGATGAAGACCGTCGCAACGCCATCGCCGCCAGCCGGTTCGCGCTGGTAAAATCGGGCACCATTTCCATGGAGGTGGCTTACCAGGGAACGCCGATGATCATCGCCTACCGCGCTAACCGCCTCTCCGCCTGGATCGTGAAACGGCTGATCAGCATCCGGTTTGTCAACCTGATTAATATCGTGCGGCAAAAGGAAGTCATCCCTGAATTTTTGCAGGACGCGTGCAATGCGCCCTTCCTGGCCAATGCCGGTTCCGCCTTGCTGGCCCCGGATAGCCAGATAAAGCAAATGCGCGAGGAAATCCGCCACGCAATCGACGGCATGCAACCCCCTACCTCCCAAGCACCCGCGCAAGTTGCAGCCGGCGCTATTATTTCATTGGTTCGGCCGGAAAAAAAGGAATTGTCATAATTCTGTAAACTCATTGACCTATACTGGATAGGCGCTATTGTAGTGCCCGTTTAAACATATCTCGCAAGGTTCCAGGCGTGAAGCAATCGGCAGGGAAGGATAGCAAAAACAAGCGCCTATTGCGTGCAGCGGGCTTCGCTTCCCTTGCCCTGATCACCACCCATCTCACCACGCTCCAAGCCCCCTCTCCCTCCCTCAGCGGCTACGAACCTCCAAGCAGCTACGCATGGAATAAAATCGGGGAGGAGATTCGGAGATTTTCGCCCTCTGCAAAGGATATCTCCCGACCGCGTCCTCATTTCCTGTTGCCGGAATCGCTTCCGCTGCCTGAACCGTATTTTACCCCCCTGGCGCAGGTTAAGCTAAATACTCTGCATGAATTTGCCGGACTGTTTCCGGAACCGGAGCCCGTTGCATTACCGTTCAATCCATTTCCAGAGCCATTCAGCTTCCCCCTGCCGGAGCCGGTGCCGCAACCATTATTTACATTTGCATCGCCAGTACGCGGCCAGTCAAATTTTGACCTGCATGATTCTGCCGCGCTTATGTGGATGGCAAGTTTTATTGAAGATCTTGCATATCAGAAATCCATCGCCGATATTTTTATTCCCCCGGCCGAAGCGCAGGTAGGCTCATATTTTCCGCCACCGCTTTCCAGTTCGTCCAGCTCATCCGGCTCCTCCAGCTCTTCCAGTTCGTCCAGCTCTTCCAGTTCGTCCAGCTCTTCCAGTTCGTCCAGCTCTTCCAGTTCGTCCAGCTCTTCCAGTTCGT
>CAYPEF010000067.1:0-2768 GCA_964409675.1 uncultured Rickettsiales bacterium
ATAGAATCTTTAATTTCTTGGCCTGAAACTATACCGTCACGATTCGTATCGAGTTCATTACGCATATCGTTGACAATATTTTTATATTCAGAATCTTCATTACCAGCATTACTGCGCAAACCCCTGATTACCCCTCTTACTTCCGCCCTAATCTCAGAATTAATTAACCTTTGCTCAGCCTGATTAGCAGCAGGTGCGGCAGATTCTTGCTGTGGCGTATAAGAGGTTCTTAATACAGTAGGAGCATTAGCTTCAGGCTGGCTTTCGGCATAACCCTGTGCAGCAGCGTCAGGCTGTGCATCGCGCCTCACAACTCTTTGATCCAGATGATCCGAAGAGGGCAAAAATTTCACTAATAATTCAGCGGAGTCCCTTCTATATTCTGGATGTTCTTTCGCATATTCCTGTACTATTCTTACAGCTTCATCCTGCCCCTTTACTTTTCCATGCTCATCAAAGGGAGGATTTTGACCATTCTTTTTATATTCGCGATTTATATCTTCTTTTATCTCATCATCAGTTGCCGCGCGCAAGCGGCCGTTAGCATCTTCAATACCGAAATATTTTGAACGATCCTCTATTGCCTGCGACGCATGCTGTAAAAGGTCATATGCTTCGCTAAATTTGTGCAGCTTATCTAACTGCGCTTTAAGCTGATCTTGAGAAATTTCGCCTAAAGCTAATTTCTCCATTAATCCTTTTTTCTGATCTTCTGCATGAATGATGGTTGTAAGAGTTGAGAGAGATGAGAGACTCATTTTATGCTCATAATATATGTTTTTCGATACTAATAGAATATCATGATTTTCATTTATTAAATATGAAATTTTTATTACATCTAAAATTAGAGAAATATATTTATCAATGGCTTAAAAAGCATTATCAGCAAATTTTATAAAATTGCAGAAGGTGCAAGCATAAAAATAGGCATATAGCGCCTAAAAGCGTGCATTGATGAGGAATCCGCGATTTTCTTCAGCAAGGCGCTGAAAATCAATATGATTTCAATTTCTTTCAATTGAGAAGCATTTTAAAGCCAATAATCATTAAATCTTCCGCAGCAGCGTATAAATCACCGAATCCTCCAGCGCATTGAACGAGGCGTCGATGACATTCGCGGAGACGCCGATGGTGTTCCACACCCGGCCTTTGCCATCGCGAGATTCGATGAGAACGCGGGTGATGGCCTTGGTGCCCTCGCCGGGGGTGAGGATGCGGACTTTATAGTCGGTGAGCTGGATGTCCTTGAGGGCGGGATAGCGCTGCATCAGGGCTTTGCGCAGTGCGCCGTCGAGGGCGTTCACCGGGCCGTTGCCTTCGGCCACGGTCATGATGATCTCGCCGCCGATATTAAGCTTGATGGTGGCTTCTGACATGCTGACCAGCTTGCCTTTGGCGTTGTGGCGGCGCTCGCCCATCACGCGGAAGCCTTCCACGGCGAAGAATTCGGGCACGCTGCCAAGCATGCGGCGGGCAAGCAGCTCGAAACTGGCGTCCGCGCCTTCATAGGCATAGCCACGCTTCTCGCGCTGTTTGACTTCCGAAACCAGCTCGGCCACGCGCGCGTCATCGGCGTCGACGGCGATGTCGAAGGCTTTCAGCCGGTCGAGAATGTTGGATTTGCCCGCCTTGTCGGAGACTAAAATGGTGCGCCGGTTGCCGACCAGAGCGGGGTCGATATGCTCATAGGAGCTGGTGTCCTTGGCCATGGCGGAGACATGCAGGCCGCCCTTGTGCGCGAAGGCGGCGGTGCCGACATACGGCGCGTGTGCATTGGCGGCGCGGTTCAGGCGCTCATCCAGCATGTGCGAGGCGTGGGTGAGGGTTTTGAGCTTGGCGGGGCTAACGCCGGTGGCGAAGCCCATTTTCAGCATCAGGTTGGGGAGGATGGTGACGAGGTTGGCGTTGCCGCAGCGCTCGCCGATGCCGTTTAATGTGCCCTGCACCTGCCGCACGCCCGCGCGCACGGCGGCCAGCGAATTGGCGACGGCGCAGCCGGTGTCGTTATGGCAATGGATACCGAGATGCGCACCCGGAATATGGTTCGTGACTTCCGCAACGATGGCTTCAATCTCAAAGGGCAATGAGCCGCCGTTAGTGTCGCACAGCACCACCCATTTCGCGCCGCTCTCATAGGCGGCCTTCAGCATGGAGAGGGCGAATTGGGGATTCGCTTTATAGCCGTCGAAGAAATGTTCAGCGTCGAATAATGGCTCGCGCGCCGCTGCCGCCACGTGGGCGATGGATTCGGCGATCATGCGGTGGTTTTCCTTCTCGGAAATGCCAAGCGCGGTTTTGACCTGCCGGTCCCAGGTTTTCCCCACCAGGCAGATGCTTTCCGCGCCGCTCTCAATCAGCGCGTTCAGGCCGGGGTCGTTCTGCGCCGATCTTCCAGCACGGCGGGTCATGCCAAAGGCGGTTAAGCGGGCGTGTTTGCGGGCGGGGGGAGCGGCGAAGAAGGCGTCGTCGTTCGGGTTCGCGCCCGGCCAGCCGCCTTCGATATAGTCGATGCCGAGCGCATCCAGCACCTCGGCGATGGCAATCTTGTCGGCGACGGTGAAATCAATCCCCCGCGCCTGCGCGCCGTCGCGTAAGGTGGAGTCGTAGAGATAGATGCGGTCTTTGGGTGCCATAAGGATATTTACCCCTATTTCCCGTCATTCCCGCGAACACGGGAATCCAGTTCGTTTTGCGCCGCAGACGCGGCGCGCCGGATACCCGCCTGCGCGGGTATGACAAGGTTATTTCTCATCGTCATCCTGCGACTG
>CAYPEF010000067.1:2868-12678 GCA_964409675.1 uncultured Rickettsiales bacterium
GTATCCAGCGCGCCCGCGCCGGACTGGAACCAGTCTACGGGAGATTGGTTAAAAAATCCAACGCAGCGGCCCATGGCAAGTCGGGCTTCCGGGCTGGCTGTGTGCATCAGGCTGAGAAACTTAGCAATATTAAGGTCGTCGCATAGCGCTTCCAGCAGGGGAGACAGTTCCGCCGCCATGGCTTTATTCCCCCCGCTTGCGGGGGGATGCAGGGGGGAATGCTTCAACGCCCCAGTCGGTTGCGACTCCGCTTCCCCCCTCTGTCCCCCCGCAGGCGGGGGGAGTGACGCAGGGGCCGGAAGGGTGCGGTACCAGCCGTCGAGGGTTTTTTTTGCATCCTCTACCAGCTTGTCGTTCCAGTCCAGAGGGCTGCGGTAGTGAGTGGAGAGGAGGGCGAGGCGGATGACTTCGCCTTTCACGCCCTTATCCAGCACGTCGCGCACGGTAGTGAAGTTACCCAGCGATTTGCTCATCTTCTCGCCCCCCACGGTTAAAAACCCGTTATGCACCCAGAAGCGGGCGAAGCCGTCCGGCGGCAGGGCGGGGGCGTGGGCGCAGCAGCTTTGGGCGATTTCGTTTTCGTGGTGGGGGAACATCAGATCGGCCCCGCCGCCGTGGATGTCGAAGCCTTCGCCTAAGTATTCCGCGCTCATGGCCGAGCATTCGATATGCCAGCCGGGGCGGCCTTTACCCCAGGGGGAGTCGAAGACGCTGGAAGGATCGTCATCGGCGTCGGCAGGTTTCCACAGTACGAAATCACTTGCGTCGCGCTTATAGGATTCCACGGCGATGCGCGCGCCTGCTACCAGTTCCTCTGTCTTGCGGCCTGAAAGTGCGCCATAATTGGCGTATCTATTGACGGCGAACAGCACGTGGTTTTCGGCGACATAGGCGTGGCCGTTGGCGATCAGACGCTCGATGATGGCGATCATCTGCGGGATGTGCTGCGTTGCGCGCGGCTCATGCGTGGGAGGCAGGGCATGCAGCGCATGCATATCGTCATGAAACCAGCCGGTGACGCGCTTCGTTAAAGCGGAAATCGGCTCGCCGCCCGCCTTGGCGGCGGCGTTGATCTTGTCGTCCACGTCGGTGATGTTGCGCACATAGGTGACGTGCTTAGGGCCGTGCAGTTCGCGCAGGAGGCGAAACAGCAAATCATAGACCACCACGGCGCGGGCATTGCCTAAATGCGCGCGGTCATAGACGGTGGGGCCGCAGGCGTACATGCGCACGTTCGTTTCGTCCGTCGGCTTGAAGGGTTCCTTGCGGCGGGTGAGGGTGTTGTAGAGGGAGAGGATCATGCGGCGGTCAAGCGCTCCGTGGTTTTGGTTTTGCCGAGCAGCGGCAGGAGGAGCTTCAGCTCCGGGCCGTGCTCCATGCCGGTGAGGGCTTTGCGCAAGGGGAGGAACAGTTCCTTGCCCTTGCGGGGCGTGGCGGGTTTGACGGCCTGCATCCAGTGGTCATAAGTGCTCGCATCCCACGGCTCGGGCGGAAGGAGCGCCGAGATTTCGCGCACGAAAGCGCGCTCATCGGGGGTGAGCGTATCGGGAATGTCCTGTTGCACAATGCGCTGCCAATTGGCGGCATCGGCGAAGGAGGCGATATTACCGCGGATGCTGAGCCAGAAACTTTCCGTCATGCCGGGGAGTTTTTCCTGCACCTCAGAGAAAGGAAGCTGGCGGAGGATTTTTTCATTGAGCGTTGCCAGTTCGTTTATGTCGTAATTGGCGGGGGCGCGGCCGAATTTAGTGAAGTCGAAGCTTTGCACCAGCGATTCCATGTCCGGAACGGCTTCGACGGGATCGGAGGTGCCGATGCGGGCTAGGAGCGCGTTCACCGCCAGCGGCAGGATACCCTGTTCGCGCAAAGTACGGATATCGTTGCCGCCGATGCGCTTGGAGAGTTCGCCTTCCTTGGTCTTCAGCAAGGCCATGTGGGCGAAGCGCGGCACCTGGAAGCCGAGGGCCTTATATATCTGCACCTGCACGGCGGTGTTGCTGACATGGTCTTCGCCGCGGATGACGTGGGTGATGTTCAGCTCGCCGTCGTCTACCACCGAGGCGAGGGTATAGACCGGCATCCCGTCCTCGCGCAGCAGCACAGGGTCGCTCATGTGGGTGGCGCGGAAAGAGACAGGGCCGCGGATCAGATCGTCCCAGTCGCAAGGCGTGTCGTCGAGCAGAAAGCGCCAGTGGGGTTTGCGGCCTTGTGCTTCATAGGCAGCTTTTTCAGCGTCTGTTAATTTCAGGGCGCTGCGGTCATAGATCGGCGGCAGGCCGCGCCCGGCCAGCATCTTGCGCTTGATTTCGAGTTCTTCCGGGGTTTCGTAGGCCGGGTATAGCCTGCCCATGGATTTAAGCTGTTCGGAAGCCAGCGCGTAGCGCTCCATGCGGTCGGACTGGCGCATATATTCATCCCAGCGCAGGCCGAGCCAGGTTAGATCTTCCTTGATGGCATCGGCGTATTCTTCCTTGGAGCGCTCGAGGTCGGTATCGTCCATGCGCAGCATGAAGATGCCGTGCTCTTTCCTTGCGAACAGCCAGTTGACCAGCGCCGTGCGCACATTGCCGGCGTGGAGATAGCCGGTAGGGGATGGGGCGAAGCGGACGCGGACGGGCATAGGGCAGCGGTAACCAATGGGTAAAACCTGTTTCTACCAGTGCCTTGCAGACAAAAAAAGATATTATTTTCATGAAGCTTGTTCCATGATACTGCTTTTCCTTTTCAGGGGATCCCCTTCCGCCTTCCTATCTAACATCTGGTAACCACTGCGTTTTCATGCCTAAGACACTGCCTGATTCTCCCGATCTTCTCCATTCCCTGCTCGCCCATGCCCGCTCGCTCGGGGCCGATCAGGGGGATGCGGTGATGTTCGAGAGCACGGATGTCACCATCTCCCGCCGCCTGCGCAAGCCGGAAGCGCTGGAGCGTTCGGAATCGAGCGCGCTGGGCCTTAGGGTATTTACCGGGAAAAAGCAGGCGATTGTTTCCTCTACCGACCTGAACTGGGAGGCGCTGAAGGAGCTGGCCGAGCGGGCGGTTGCCATGGCGCGCAGCTCCACCGAAGACCCGGACGCCTGCCTGGCACCCGAGGAACGGCTGGCGCGGGAGATTCCCGACCTTGATTTGTATGATAAGAACGAGCCCACCGAAGCATGGCTGATGCAGCAGGCAGAGGAAGCCGAGGATGCGGCGCTTGCCACCAAGGGCATCACCAATTCCGAAGGGGCGGACGCCAATTACAGCGCCTATAGTATCACGCTCACCACCGCGCCCGCGGAAGGAGAAGGCTTTACCGGCGGCTACCGCTCCAGCTCCTATTCCTTCTCGGTCTCGGTGCTGGCGGGGGAAGGCACGCAGATGGAGCGCGATTACGATTACGCCCATACCCGCCACCGCGCCGATCTGCCGGGTGCCGCCAGCATCGGCAAGCACGCCGCCGAACGGGCGTTGCGGCGCCTGCATCCGCGCAAAGTGGCTACCTGTCAGGCGCCGATTATTTTCGACCCGCGCGTATCGAAAGGCTTGGTAGGGTATTTCGCTAGCGCCATTTCCGGCAGCAGCATTGCGCGCGGCACCAGCTTTTTGAAGGATAGCATGGGCAAAGCGGTATTTGCGGCGAATGTTTCCATCATCGACAATCCGCACCGCATTCGCGGCCTCGGCTCCAAGCCATTCGACGGCGAAGGTGTGCGCAATGAGCGCAAGGCACTGATTGAAAAAGGCGTGCTGCAAAGCTGGCTGCTGGATATGCGCAGCGCCAACAAGCTCGGGCTTGCCACCACCGGCCATGCCGCGCGCGGCACCAGCTCTCCCCCCTCGCCTTCTTCCACCAATCTTTACATGGAAGCAGGACAATGCTCGCCGCAGGAATTGATGGGGGATATTCAAAGCGGATTTTACGTGACGGAGGTGTTCGGCATGGGAGTGAGCCTGATCACCGGCGATTACAGCCAAGGCGCGAGCGGCTTCTGGATTGAAAATGGTGAGCTGGCCTACCCGGTGTCGGAAGTGACCATCGCCGGGAATTTGGGCGAGATGTTCGCGCGCGCCATCCCGGCCAACGACCTTTCCTTCCGCTATTCCACCAACTGCCCCACCTTGCGGGTGGACGGCATGACAGTGGCGGGCACCTGATTTCTATGGATGATCCGCGCTATAGCACCATGCGGTTGATGAAGCGGCTGATTGCCGACTACGTGCGCCCGCAAGGTGCGCGGCTGGCGGTAGCGATGGTGTGCATGATTATTGTGGCGGGTGCCACGGCGGCCAATGCCTGGATCATGAAGCCGGTGCTGGACGGGGTGTTCATCCAGCAGGATGCCTCGATGCTGCGCACCATTCCGCTGCTGGTGCTGGGGCTGGCCTTTATCAATGCCTTCGCCAATTATGGGCAGACGCTGCTCATGCGCTATGTCGGCCAGCGGATTGTGAGCGACATGCAGCTGCGGTTGTTCAAGCATCTGCTTTACAGCGATCTCTCGCTGTTCCATGACCAGTCGTCGGGCAAGCTGATCGCGCGGTTTACCAATGATATCAATTTGATTAAAGGCACGGTTTCCAACCTGCTCACGGCGGTGATCAAACAGGCGCTGACTATTGTATTTTTGCTCGGGGTGATGGTGTTTCGCAGCTGGGAGCTGACGCTGATTGCCTTCGTTGCCTACCCGGTGGCGGTGTTTCCGATTATCCGCATCGGCAAATACATGCGCAAGGCGGCGCGGCGGGCGCAGCAGCAAATGGGCGAGTTTAGCGGACATCTGGACGAGGTGTTTCAGGGCGTGCGCACCGTAAAGGCGTACGGGCGCGAGGAATATGAGATCGGCAAGGCAAGCATCATCATTGAGAAGCTCTTTTCCACCTATTACCGCGCCATGCGCATGGGTACGGCGGCGACGCCGGTAATGGAGATATTGAGCGGCATCGCCATTGCCGGAGTAATCTGGTACGGCGGCTGGCAGGTCATGAACGGGCAGGCCACACCGGGCGAGCTGGTCTCCTTCATCACTGCCATGCTGATGGCTTATAAGCCAGCCAAGGCGATGACCGGCGTGGGCACCATGTTTCAGGAGGGGCTTGCCGCTGCGCATAGGCTGTATGAGGTGATGGATATTACTCCTGCGATTCAGGACAAGCCGAGTGCGAAGCCGTTGCAGGTAGATAAGGGGCATATCCGCTTTGAGAATATCTCCTTCGGCTATGCGCAAGGCATCACCGCCGTGGAAGGGGTGACGCTGGACGTGCCTGCCGGGAAAACAGTGGCGCTGGTGGGGCTGTCGGGCGGCGGCAAATCAACGCTGATGAGCCTGCTGCTGCGCTTTTACGACGTGGATCAGGGCCGCATCACCATCGACGGGCAGGATATACGCGAGGTAACGCTTGCTTCCCTGAAAGACGCCGTCGCCTTCGTGCCGCAGGATATCGCGCTGTTTGACGATACGGTGCGCAATAACATCGCCTACGGCGATGTGAACGCCTCCGAAGAAGCGATTTTGCACGCAGCCCGCCAAGCGGCGGCGGATGGGTTTATCCGCCAGCTGCCGCAGGGCTATGACACGATGATCGGCCCGCACGGAGTAAGGCTGTCCGGCGGGCAGCGGCAGCGGCTGGCGGTGGCGCGGGCCATGCTTAAAAACGCGCCCATCCTGCTGCTGGACGAAGCCACTTCCGCGCTGGACAATGAATCCGAGCGCAGCGTACAAGCGGCGCTGGCAACACTTATGAAAGGCCGCACTACGCTGGTGATCGCGCACCGGTTAAGCACCATTATCCATGCGGATATCATTTATGTAATGGCGGGCGGGCGCATCGTGGAAAAAGGCACGCATGATACGCTTCTCACCGCCCGCGGGGCCTATTGGCGGCTCTATGCGGAGCACCAGTTTCAGGAGACGGTATGAGCCTATTCCCGTCACCCCGGCGCAGGCCGGGGTCCATGCCATGCCTCCGCAATAGAGATAGTAAAAGGCAACAGCTGTGCCGTATTTTTCCTTTATCAGGAGGCGCGGCATGGACCCCGGCCTGCGCCGGGGTGACGGGTTAAAATGAAAAAGAAAATTCTCAAGCATCCTCTCGTGCAGGCGCTGGCGGCATGGCTGCTGGCGGGGGTCATCCGGCTGGCGTTTATCACCAGCAGTAAAAAGCGCCATATCCACCCCGAAGCGCTGCCCTATATGCGCGGCGAGAAGAACGCCATTTTCGCCTTCTGGCACGGGCGGATGATGCTGATGCCCTGCTTCGAGCCACCCGGGCGCAAGATGCGCGTGCTGATCTCCGGCCACCGGGACGGGCAGCTGATTTCGAAAGTGATTGCGCATTTCGGCGAGGAAACGATTACCGGTTCGTCGAGCCGGGGCGGGCGCGGCGCGGTGGCGGCGTTGATGCAGGCGCTGGAAAAGGGCGAGAATATCTCCATCACGCCGGACGGCCCGCGCGGGCCGTTTCAGGAAGCCGCCCCCGGCATTACCCGGCTGGCGGCGATGACGGGATATCCGATCATTCCCGTCACCTATTCCTCCAGCCACCATAAGCGCCTGCGCAGCTGGGACCGGTTCATGCTGGCGCTGCCGTTCGGGCACGTGATTTTTCTGGCGGGCGCGCCGATCACCGCCGCGCCGGAGGTGCTGAAAGAGACGCCCGACGCCATCCGCGACGCCTTGCAGGCGCAGATGCGGCTGCTCACCCATTACGCCGACGAAGGCAAAAACCTGGACGGGCAGTAATGCTGGCGCTGTACCGCTTCGCCACCGCCGCCGTTTCGCCGCTGGTTCCGGCCTATCTGGAACGCCGGCGCAGGCGGGGCAAGGAGGATGCGCAGCGGCTGCCGGAGCGGTTCGGCAATGCTTCGCTGCCGCGCCCACAGGGAAAGCTGCTCTGGGTGCATGCCGCAAGCGTTGGCGAGGCCCAATCGGCGCTTACGCTTTTAAGCAAAATACAGGCGCGATTCCCGGGGTGGCGCATGCTGGTGACCACCGGCACCGTCACCTCGGCGGCATTGATGCGCGAGCGGTTGCCGGAAGGCGTGCTGCACCAGTATGTGCCGGTAGATACGCCGCAGGCGGTGGATGCGTTCCTGGCGCACTGGCAGCCGGATACGGCATTCTGGATTGAATCCGAGCTATGGCCGAATTTGGTAACGCGGGCATCCAAAACTGGCGTGCGCATGGCGCTGGTGAACGCCCGCATATCGGAGAAATCCTTTCGCGCGTGGAAGCGGTTGCAGGGGATGATCAGCGGGTTGCTTGGCTGCTTCGAGGCGGTATATGCGCAAAGCGAGGCGGATGCAGAGCGCTTCCGCCTTCTGTCGCGTGCGCCAGCAGGAGTGCAATGCCTCGGCAATCTGAAATATGACGCGCCGGTGCTGCCGTTTGATGCGCAGGCATTGGCGGCATTGCAGGGGCAGGTGGGCAGGCGGCCCTGCTGGCTGGCGGCCAGCATTCATCCGGGGGAGGATGCGCTGGTGGCGCAGGCGCATACGCAGATGCGCGGGGACGTAGCTCAATTGCTTACCCTCGTTGTTCCCCGGCATCCGGCGAAAGCGGAGGCGATGCGGATGCTGTTCGAGCAGGCGGGGCTGAAGGTGGCGGCGCGCTCGCGCGGGGAGAGTGTGCTGCCGGATACGGATATTTATCTGGCCGACACGATGGGTGAGCTTGGGCTGTTTTACCGGCTGCATACGGCAGTTTTCATCGGCGGCTCTTTGGTTGCGCATGGCGGGCAGAACCCGCTGGAGCCGGCGCGGCTGCGCAACGCCGTTCTGTTCGGGCCGCACATGTTCAATTTCGCCGAGATCGCGCAGGAATTACTGCGCCATGACGCGGCAATTGCAGTGCGCGACGCGGAAACGCTGGCAAAACAGGTACGGCATTTACTGGAGCGCCGGGACGTGCTGGCTGATTATAGCACCCGCGCCTGCGCCTGGGCGGAGGCGCAAACCGGCAGTGCCGAGCGCCTGCTTGACGCGCTTTCGCCTTTGCTGGCAGAATAGGCGCATGATACGCACTCCCTACTGGTGGAATGAACGCACCCTCACCTCCGACGCGCTGGCGCCGCTGAGCTGGATTTACCGCGTGCTTAGCGCGGCGCAGCGGGCGCGGCAGGAAGTAACGCAGCTGGACATACCGGTGCTGTGCATTGGTAATCTGACAGCGGGCGGCAGCGGCAAGACGCCGGTGTGCCTGGCCATTGGAAGGCTGCTGAAAGAGCGCGGCATCAACGCGTTCTTTGTCAGCCGGGGTTACGGCGGGGCGCTGGCCGGGCCGGTGCAGGTGGAACCGTTAACGCATACCGCGCAGCAGGTGGGGGATGAGCCGCTGCTGCTGGCGGAAGTGCTGCCTACGATTGTCGCACATGAGCGGGCGGCAGGCGCTTCCTATGCGCAATCGCTGGGCGCGAAGCTGGTGATTCTGGATGACGGGTTTCAGAATCCATCCCTGCACAAGAATTGCTCGCTGCTGGTAGTGGACGGGAATTACGGCTTCGGCAATGAGCGGCTGCTGCCGGCGGGGCCGTTGCGCGAGCCGGTAGCGGAAGGGCTGGCGCGGGCGCAAGGCGTGGTCGTGATCGGTCCGCCGGTGGCCTATTCGCTTCGGGCGCTGACGCAGCCGCCGCTTGCAGCTACGCTTTCAGTGACAGATGGCATACGCTTGCAGGGCAAGCGGGTGGTGGGATTCGCCGGGATTGCACATCCGCGCAAATTTCAGGCTACGCTTACGCAGGCCGGAGCCGAGGTGGTGCAGTTTATTTCCTTTGGCGATCACCATAGCTATACGGAGCAGAATATCGCCAGATTAAGGCGCGCGGCGCAGCAAGCACAGGCGCAGCTGGTGACGACCGCCAAGGACTGGGTGCGGCTTCCGGCGGATTTCCGCGCGGAAGTGCAGCAAGTACCGGTAGCGCTGAGCTTTACCGACCCGCAGGCGCTGGAGGCGCTACTGGCCCCTCTGATCGAGCGCGCCCGTGCCGCTTGATATTGCGCACCGGCTGGAAGCGTGGGGGCTACAGGCGTGGCTTGGTTTGTGCCGCATGTTACCGCTGGACGTGGCATCGGGCTTGGGCGGCAAGCTGGGGCGGTGGATCGGCCCGCATATGAAGGCGCATGGGTACGCGCTGGAGAATCTTGCGCTGGCGCTGCCGGAGCTGAATGTGAAAGCGAGAGAGGACATTGCCATGCGCATGTGGGAGCAGCTGGGCCGGGTGGCGGGGGAACTTTCTTTTCTGCCGGATCAGCTCACCACGCGCGTACAGTATGAAGGACTGGAAAATTTGCCGGAAAAAGGCCAGCCGGTGCTGTTCATTTCCGGTCATATCGGCAACTGGGAGCTGCTGTACTCCATTGCCCATGATCAGGGCGTGCCGGTAACGCTGATTTACCGGCATGCGAATAATCCTTATGCCGACGCCATCATCGCCAACATGCGCTATTCTCATTGCAGCGACATGCTGCCCAAGGGGCAGAAAGGCGCGATACGGCTGGTGCGCACGCTGAAGAACCGCCAGTCCATCGCCATGCTGGTGGACCAGAAGATGAACGAGGGCATCCCGGTTCCCTTCTTCGGGCGTGATGCGATGACCGCACCGGCGGTGGCGGAGTTATCCTTGCGTTATAATTTGCCGATTGTGCCTGCGCGCGTTATTCGCACGAGAGGGGCGCATTTCCGCGCGATTCTCTACCCACCACTGGAATATGCAAGAACTGGCGATATCGACAGGGACGCCAAGGCGGTGATGACGCAGATCAACGCCATGCTGGAATCCTGGATCCGCGAATACCCGGAACAATGGTTCTGGGTGCACAGGCGCTGGCCGAAA
>CAYPEF010000068.1:0-12000 GCA_964409675.1 uncultured Rickettsiales bacterium
CCGCCCATCCCGCCCAAGCGCCACGCGTGGATTCGCCTTGCCGGAGGCTTCCGCCACCAGATGCGCAAACACCCGCCCGATCTGGCGCGCATCCTCCTCGCTTAAAGTTTCGCCGACAATACCGCGAATGTCATATTCGCGCAGGATGGTGGGATGGAAACTATGACTCATGATTCAACCATTAGATTAGGATATTTAATTTTGCTTTTGTTTCTTATTGTTTTTTACTTTATTCACTTTTCTCTCCCCCTGGAGGGGGGAGGATAGATTCGCTTAATGCTTTAGCATTTAGCGAATCTTGGTGGGGGTGAAAGGACTGTCAGTAGAGCCGCACCGCCGTCACCCTCACTCAGCATTTGGCTCAAGCACTAAAGTGCTAAGCAAATGCAACCCTCTCCCCTCAAGGGAGAGGGGAAGCGTATCATACCTCATGTTCCTTCAGCACATCCTTCAGGTAATCACCATAGGCATTATTATACGATCCACACAGGCTTTCAAACCGTTTGCGGTCGATGAAGCCGTTATGCAGGGCGATTTCCTCAATGCAGGCGATCTTGCGGCCCTGCCGCGCTTCAATCGTCTGCACGAACTGCGCCGCCGCCAGAAGCGAGTCCGCCGTGCCGGTATCCAGCCACGCCATGCCGCGGTTCAGCCGCTCCACTTGCAACGCACCCGCCGCGAGGTAAGCGCGGTTGACATCGGTAATCTCCAGCTCGCCACGTGCCGAGGGCTTGAGCGAGGCGGCAATCTGCGCCACCTTCGCATCGTAAAAATACAACCCTGTCACCGCCCAATGCGATTTCGGCTGTTTTGGCTTTTCCTGCAAATCAATTACCTTGCCTTCCGCATCGAACGTCGCCACGCCGTAGCGCTCAGGGTCTTTCACCTGATAGGTGAAGATGATAGCTCCATCTTTTAATGCAGCCGCCCGCTTCAGCGCCGGGGTGAGAGAACCGCCGTAGAAGAGATTATCCCCCAAAATCAGGCATACCGGCGAGTCGCCGATAAATTCCCGCCCGATGATAAACGCCTGCGCGATACCTTCCGGCTTTGCCTGCTCGGCGTAGGAAAGCGTCATGCCGATATCCGAACCATCGCCCAGCAATCCGCGGATAGATGGCAAGTCGCGCGGCGTCGAGATCACCAGCACCTCACGGATGCCCGCCAGCATCAGCACCGAAAGCGGATAATATATCATCGGCTTGTCATAGACCGGCAGCACCTGCTTGCTAAGTGCCCGCGTCATCGGCGCGAGGCGCGTGCCGGAGCCGCCGGCGAGTAAAATTCCCTTCATGCCACTTTCCTTTTATCGCTTACCGCCGCAATCCATTCCGGGTTCGCCAGATACCATTCCACCGTGGCGCGCATACCGGCATCGAATTCATAGCGTCGGGTGAAGCCCAGTTCCCGCTCGGCCAGCGCATCGTCAATCGCATAGCGCCGGTCATGGCCCGGGCGGTCGGGGACAAAGCGGATCAATTCCTCGTATTTCCTGCCGCTTGCAGGGCGAAGCTCATCCAGCGTGCGGCAGATGTTTTTCACCAGGTCAAGATTGCGCCGCTCGGCGCGGCCGCCGAAGCAGTAATGCCGCCCCGGCTCGCCCTTTTCCAGCGCCAGCAGAATGCCCGCGCAATGGTCCTCCACATGAATCCAGTCGCGCACGTTGCCGCCGTCGCCATAGACCGGTATCGGCTGGCCGGAGAGCGCCTTCGTAATCACCACCGGAATCAACTTCTCCGGCAGCTGGCGCGGGCCGTAATTATTGCTGCAATGGGTGATGATGGCAGGCAGGCCATACGTATGATACCACGCATGCACCAGATGGTCCGCCGCCGCCTTCGATGCCGAATAGGGCGAATTGGGCGCATACGGCGAGGCTTCGCTGAAATACCCCTCCTCGCCCAGCTCGCCGAACACTTCATCGGTGGACACCTGCACATAGCGGAATCGTCCGGCCTCCGGTGCAGCAAGCCCCCTCAAGTAGCCGCGCACCGCCTCCAGCAGTGCATAGGTACCGTCGATATTGGTGGAGATGAATTCGCCGGGGCTGGCAATGGAATTATCCACGTGCGACTCAGCGGCGAAATGTACCAGCGCGTCTGGGCGGTGCTTTGCAAGCAGCGCCTCCACCAGCGCGCGGTCGCGTATATCGCCAACCACCAGCTCGGCATTAACGCCGGAGAGATTCTCGCGGTGCCCGGCATAGGTCAGCGCATCGAGCACGATCACGCGCGCGCCTTTTGCCACCGCCAGCCGCGCAAAACAACTGCCGATAAACCCGGCCCCGCCGGTAACCAGTATGACCTGATGCTGATTCATGCCTACGGTTTAAGATGTTTTCTGGCGTTTGTCATCCCGTGAAATTCTCCCTCCCCCCTCCAGGGGAGGGCTATTTATTTCCCCCGCTGCTCGGCCTGCACCTTGCGCAGGCGCTGCACATTGGCCTCGTGCTCGGCGAGGGTCTTGGCAAAGCGGTGGCCGCCGTTGCCGGTGGCGACGAAATAAATATCCTGCGTTTGCGGCGGGTTCAGCACCGCCTCGATCGAGGCGCGGCCCGGGTTGGCAATTGGTCCCGGCGGCAGGCCGTCGATGACATAAGTGTTATAGGGCAGCTCACGCTTTAAATCCGACAGCAATAATGGCCGCGTCATCGCCCCTTCCGCCTGTTCGATGGCGTAGCGGGTGGTGGGATCGGCCTGCAGCTTCATGCCAATTTTGAGGCGGTTCAGATACACCGAAGCCACCTGCCCGCGCTCGGACGGGATGCCGGTTTCCTTCTCCACGATGGAGGCCAGCGTCAGCGCCTCGCGCGGGTCTTTCAGCGGCAGGCCGGGCTGGCGCTTCTCCCACTGCTCCTGCAGCACCTGCCGCAGGCTCACGCGCATGCGCTCCACGATATCAGCGCGCGCATCGCCGTAACTGTAATGATAGGTCTCGGGCAGCAGCGAGCCTTCCGGGATATCGGCGGGCAATTCACCACTTAAGGAGGGGTCTTTTTCCAGCAGCGCACGCGCCTCGCGTACCGTCAACCCTTCGGCCAGCGTGAATTTGCGAATGACGGTTTTTCCTTCCGCCAGCATCTCCATTACCCCCTGCGGCGTGATACCCGCCGGAAACGCATATTCCCCCGCCTTGAAGCGCCCGTTCTGCTTGAGCAGCGCCGCCGCCATTTTGAAGGTGAATGACGAAGGAATCACGCCTTCATATTGCAGCGTATCGCAGATCATTTGAAAGCCGGAGCCCTTGGGGAATACCAGCGTTTTGCTCTCGGTAAGGGGACCGGCATGGGTGAAGGAATAGATGGCATAACCCGCTGCCAAAGCAACAACGAGTATGCAGAAGGCAAATATTTTCAGAAGCGTGCGCATGGGTTAGCCTTACCCTTTTTCGCACCAAAAAGGAAGTGGCGCGCCTTCGGAATCAATCAGACCCGCGTAAACACCAGGCTGGCGTTGGTGCCGCCGAAGCCGAAGGAGTTGGAAAGCACCGTATCAATCTTGCGCTGCTTGGCTTTCAGCGGCACTAAATCAATATCGCAATTCTCCGATGGATCTTCCAGGTTGAGCGTGGGCGGCGCTATCTGGTCGCGCAGGGCCAGCAGCGAGAAAATCGCTTCCACGCTCCCAGCGCCGCCGAGCAGATGGCCGATGGCGGATTTGGTGGAGGACATAGAGAGCTTATAGGCGTGCTCGCCGAACAGGCGCTTCACCGCGCCGAGCTCAATTTCATCGCCCAGCGGCGTGGAGGTGCCGTGCGCATTGATGTAATCGATTTTCTCCGGCGCGATCTTCGCGTTGGCCAGCGCCGCCTTCATGGCGCGGAAGCCGCCGTCGCCCTCGGGGCTGGGGGCGGTGATGTGATACGCATCGCCGGAAAGGCCATAGCCAATCAGTTCGCCGTATATCTTCGCGCCGCGCGCCTTCGCGTGTTCGTATTCTTCCAGCACCACCACGCCGGAGCCTTCGCCCATCACGAACCCGTCGCGGCCCTTATCCCACGGGCGGGAGCCTTTTTCGGGCGTGTCGTTATAGGAGGTGGAGAGCGCCTTGCAGGCGGCGAATCCGGCTAATCCTAAGCGGCAGATGGTCGCCTCGGCGCTGCCCGCCACCATCACGTCGGCATCGCCGTGCTGGATCAGGCGCCCGGCGTCACCGATGGCGTGCGCGCCGGTGGAGCAGGCCGTCACCACGGAATGGTTGGGGCCTTTCAGCCCGTGCTTGATGGAAACCTGCCCGGAGGCGAGATTGATCAGACAGGCGGGGATGAAAAACGGGCCGACGCGGCGCGGGCCTTTTTCTTTCAGCGTCAGTGCCATCTCTTCGATCAGCGGCAACCCGCCAATGCCGGAGCCAATCAGCACGCCGGTGCGTTCCTGGTCTTCCTGGCTTTCCGGCTTCCAGCCCGAATCGGCAATCGCCATGTCGGCAGCAGCGACGGCGAAATGGATGAAATCATCCATCTTCTTCTGCTCTTTCACCGGGATGAAATCATCCACGTTGAACTCGCCGGGATGCGCGCCGCGCGGCACCTGCCCGGCAATGCGCGCCGGTAAATCAGACACATCAAAACGGGTGATGGCGCTTAAGCCGGATTTCCCGGCAATCAGGCGCTCCCAAGACGTAGTCACCCCGCTTCCGAGCGGGGTAACAAGGCCGATACCGGTGACGACGACGCGTCGCATATCAGGAATATATGAAGTTAAGCGGCGGCTTGAGCGTGCTGCTCAATGTAGGTGATGGCGTCCTGGATGGTGAGGATTTTCTCGGCGGCGTCATCGGGAATTTCGCAGTTGAATTCTTCCTCGAAGGCCATCACCAGTTCCACGGTGTCGAGGGAGTCGGCGCCGAGATCGTCGATGAAGCTGGCTTCCGGCACGGCCTTGGATTCTTCCACGCCCAGATGTTCGACAACGATTTTCTTCACGCGTGCTGCGATATCGCTCATGGTGGTGTCCTTACAGTATGGTTAGAATAATGTCGTTAAGCTCGAACTGATTACAGGATTTTGCGCGGGCGTCAACCGATAAAATGGGTCTATAAGTATGATGTACTCAAGTATAATAAACTTCCTTATGACTCAATATTGAGCTGGAGCTAAATCATGATCTCCATATTTGTGCTCTACTAAACCCGACCGGATTTCAGCCCAACGCATTAAACTTAACTCTCTATATTGTGATAAATTTTTTGCCGCTTCTTCCATTTGCGCTTTATTTATGGGTTCTACACCCCATTCAGCCAAAGCGCCTTCAAAAACTTCCCAAGCGGCATTAATTAGCTTTCTGTAATTAAATTGAAAATTATCCTTATGCTTTAGTTTTGTACGATGAATATATAGGGCTAAAAAATCAAAAGTATCATAAAGTCGAAATGCAGCAGCAGGATGATCCCGGCCCAAATAAATATTTTCTTTAGAGAATTCAGGTATCTGATATATAAGCTGCACTATTAAATAGGAAATAATTATACGGTGCAAAACTTCTGCCTCAGTATAAAGATTATCTGTAAATGGAAATACCGCTATATTATCAAATAAAAAATTGAAGACCCACTGCATACTAAAGCAGTCAGCGTCCATTTCTAAACACTTACGTGTAATTCTGATATCTTCATCAGAATCTTTAAAGCTTTCATCAATAATGCCAGAACATCCTGAGCCATAAATTCCTGAACTCAAATGCCCATTAATAATATGACCTAATTCATGAAAAGCGATTATCATTACTGCGATAGCAGAATGATGATGTGCATTAATTGCAGAATTTTTATTTGCCGGACAAATGGGAAATTCAAAAAAATCCATTAGGCCATAAGGACGCCTAATAACCTCGCCTATGTGGTATGAAATTTTCTCTAGATTTCCTTCAGCGATCATAATCGGCATCATAATTGCGTCAGAACAATTAATGCGCATTGCAACTTTTATAACCGCCTTAACAAAGGGTCGATTTAAAACCACCAATGCAAATGGCAGGGATTGAGAATCATATGCTTTTGCATTAGGAAATTTTCCCCTTGTAATACAAAATTTTATACTACGCTTAATTCCCAATCTATTTGCAATGTATTCTATACAAATATCAATGCTTGAAGCTGCATGTAAAAAATCATCCAAAGATAAAATATCTTTTAAAGGCAGTATCGGATCATTGCATTTAGTAGGATAAAAAATTTTATTTTCTACGAGTTGAATGTCATCATCTGAAACATAATATTTCATTTTCTGAGATCATCCCAAATACATCCCACCGTTCACATGCAGCGTCTGCCCGGTCACATACGCAGCTTCGTCGCTGGCAAGGTAGAGTGCTGCCGCGGCGATGTCCTCCGGCGATCCCATTTTGCCTTGTGGGATGGCGGGGAGGATGCGGGCTTTCTGCTCCTCCGTCAGCACGTCCGTCATCGGCGTGGCGATGAAGCCGGGGGCGATGCAGTTGACGGTGATGCCGCGCGTGGC
Organism: uncultured Rickettsiales bacterium; assembly: GCA_964409675.1. Lineage (GTDB taxonomy): Bacteria > Pseudomonadota > Alphaproteobacteria > Rickettsiales > SXRF01 > CAYMDD01. The sequence continues at coordinate 6,457 of CAYPEF010000068.1, forward strand.
CACTTCCAGTGAAAGCGCCTTGGCCATGCCCTGCAAACCGGCCTTAGCGGCGCAGTAATTGGCCTGGCCGGGATTACCGGTGGAGCCAACGACGGAGGTGATAAGAATAATGCGCCCATAGCGCCGCTTCATCATGCCCTTGAGGCTCGCGCGGATGAGGCGGAAGGTGGAGGTGAGGTTGACATCAATCACCGATTGCCATTCTTCATCCTTCATGCGCATGGCGAGGTTGTCGCGCGTGATGCCGGCATTGCAGACAAGGATATCCAGGCCGCCGAGCTTTTCTTCCACTTCCTTGGCGAATCCGTCGATGGATGCAAGGTCGGAGAGATTGCAGGCCACCGGCACCGCGCCGCTCAAGCCAGCCGCTACCGCCTCCAGCTTTTCCATGCGGCTGCCGGAAACGGCAAGCTGCGCGCCCGCGCCATGCAGCGCCGTTGCAATCGCCCCGCCAATGCCGCCGGTAGCGCCAGTGACGAGAGCTTTTTTATCGGTGAGAGAGAACATAGTAATTACCTGCCCATTATTGCCCATCCATCGCTGCCCACCACATTCCATCGCGTGGCCCAGCTATACTGACCAAGCATTTCAACCGCATGATGCGCATTAAGAAACGCTCTTGTAGCATCGGTTTTGTAACCTGCTTTCATAAATTTTGAAGGAGATTTCTTCCCATAGTCTACGCCAAATGCCAGTTGCGGATGCGGTTGCGCGGCATATCCTTCAATCGTGCCTTGATAACTGAAATATTCCGGGTTTTTGAAAAAATCCTGAAACCGCAGCATGTAATCCTGCGCCTCGCCGTACGCTTTAACGGATTCGTCGAACGACAAATCTTTATGCGGCTCCGCACCGGCAACGAATGTCTGCATATCGTTACTATCGAGATAGATTCTTACATTTCCCCTATCAATGGAAATAATATTGTATTTACCATGCTTGAATTGCATATGCGTCTTACTTTTGTTTTTCTCTTTTTTAGATGAGGCCGCGATAATCGGCCCCGTCACTTCCTGAGCGAAAAGCAGTTTTTCCCACCTTTACATTCAGCTTTGTCGTCGCATGCCCGTGCGCTTTCTCCAGATGGACAAGCAGATCGTTGCAATATTCGGGATCGCTTCGCCCGCCTTCTTTCACCAGCATGATCTGATCGGGCGGCATGCGCACCATTCCATAGGTAAATCCCTGTGGCAGCTCCAGCCATTGCCTGAATTGCCGCACATATGACTCCGCGCGCGTGCGCATGATGTCATCCATTACCTTCATACCCGTTACGGGGTACGACGCATGCAGCGTGACCATAATATCGGTAGGAATAATAGGAGGATTTTCTTTCAATTCAATCAAAAGCCCACCCCATCGCTTACTCCATAGCGGATATTGCGCAAGTCTGTTGGGCTCTCCGGCAGCCATAGCTAATTACGCCGCCACCTTATCGGCGAAAAAAACCTGCCGCACCTCATCAGGCGTGCCGATGCTGAGCGACTGCGCTTCCGGAGCGATGCGCTTATTGAGACCGGAGAGCACTTTGCCGGCGCCGATTTCCAGGAAGCGGGTGACACCGCAGCTGCTTAAATATTCAATCGATTCGCGCCAGCGCACCATGCCGGTCACCTGCTCCACCAGCAGGTCGCGGATATAATCGGGGCTGGCGACTTCGCGGGCGGTCATGTTGGCGATCAGCGGCACGCAGGGGGCTTTCAGCTGCACGGCTTCAAGCGCTTCCTGCATGGCATCCGCCGCCGGCTTCATCAGCGGGCAATGGAACGGGGCGCTCACCGCCAGCATCACAGCGCGCTTGATGCCGCTTGCCTTGGCAATCTCCACGGCGCGCTCCACAGCTGCCTTGGAGCCGCTCAATACCACCTGCCCGCCGGCATTATCATTAGCCACCGCGCAGACGCCCTCGGCGGACGCTTCACGCGCGATCTGCTCGGCCTGCACGAAATCCGCGCCCAAAAGCGCCGCCATCGCACCCTGCCCCACGGCAACCGCGCCCTGCATAGCCCGCCCGCGCAGGCGCAGCAATTGTGCCGTATCTTTCAGGGAAAGCGCGCCGGCAGCAGCGAGCGCGCTATATTCGCCCAGCGAATGCCCGGCCACATAAGACGCATCACGCGCCACGCTGAACCCGGCTTCGGATTCCATCACCTTCAACGCCGCAATGGAGACGGCCATGATGGCGGGCTGCGCGTTTTCGGTGAGCATCAGCTCTTCCGACGGGCCTTCGAACATCAAAGACGAGAGTTTTTGCGATAATGCGTCATCGACTTCCTGAAACACCGCTCTTGCCACGGAGAACGCCGCATGCAGCTCTTTACCCATTCCCACCGTTTGCGACCCCTGACCGGGGAAAAGCAGCGCCTGTTTCATAAAAGTCCTGTGTGTTGTTGCGTCAAAGCCTCGCATCATAATTAAAACCATGCACCTTTACAAGCCCTTTACATATAAATTCATATATTTTAATAGGATAACCTATTTCGGCACAAAGACGCATAAAATTGCTTGCCTTTGGGTGAGAAATCACTAATTTGCTTTTCCTTTCATGGTATTTTTTATTGTCAGGAGTTATCCATGCCTCTGTATGAGAGCACCTTCGTTGCCCGCCAGGACCTTTCGCGCCAGGACGTGAGCCGCTTAACCGACGCGTTTACCTCGATTATCGAGAGCAACGGCGGCAAAATCGTGAAATCGGAATATTGGGGCCTGCGCAACCTCGCCTACCGCATCAAGAAGAACCGCAAGGGCCACTACACCCTGCTCGGCATCGACGCGCCGTTCGAAGCGGTGAAGGAAATGCAGCGCAATATCGGCATCAATGAAGAAGTGATCCGCTCGCTCACCGTGCGCGTGGACGAAATCGACGAAAACCCGTCGCCGGTGATGAGCATGCGCTCGGGCCGCGATGAAGGCGCAAGCGAAGGCGAAGAATCCGCCGCTCCCGCCGCCGCTGAATAATTGATTTAAAGGATAGATGATCATGGAATCCTCCCCCCGCTCCTCCGCTTCCGCCGCCGGCGGCCCCGGACGCAAAGTATTCTTCCGCCGCAAGAAAACCTGCCCGCTCACCGGCCCCAACGCGCCGAAAGTGGATTACAAGGACGTAAAGCTCCTGCAGCGTTTCATCTCCGAGCGCGGCAAGATTTTGCCGAGCCGCATCACCAGCGTGTCGCACAAGAAGCAGCGCGTGCTGGCCACTGCCATCAAGCGCGCGCGCAACCTGGCGCTGCTGCCGTTCGTCGCGCAGTAAAACTCTTCCGGGCGGGCCGCGCGCCCGCCCCTGCATTGCATGCTTTCGCGAACGGCATGCCTGCATTTTCTCCGCTTTCGTTCGCCTTCAGGCGGCTGCATGCGCGATTCTCCAATGCGTGATCCACGGTCGGCAATCCCGCTTACGGCGGTTGCCTGCGTTGCCCTGTTCATCGGCATTTACCAGCTTGGGCTGGGCATCCTGTTTTATTTCATCCCCTCCCTGCCGCTGTTCATGCTGGGCCTGAGTCAGCGGGCAGAGGCGTTGCTGACTGCCACCCTGCTGGCGGCGCTGGGCATCGGCGCGCTGAGCGGCGCAGAAGGGATGCTGTTTTTCCTGGCTTATCTCGGTATCCCGGCGCTGCTGATGGCGCCGCGCGCCCTGCTGCCCGATGCATCCGCGCCCTCCGGCTGGCATCCGGTTGGGGGAATACTGACCGATATGTCTGCATATGGCGCACTGGTCACTGCCGCGCTGGAGATCCACCTGCAGCCCGCAGGCGGTATCCAGGGCGCGCTTATCAGCGGGCTGAAGGAAGGGCTTGCTACCGCCGATCCCGCGCTGCAGGCGGCCTTTATCGAGTTTTTCTCCAGCAATACCTTCTTCATCGTCGGCGTCAGCGCCTGGTGGTGGATATTGCTGCTCTATGCCCACATGGCGTTTGCCAATGCGCTCTTAAAGCGCCGGGGCCGATGCCTCCGCGAAAGCCTGGCGCTGGAGCCGTTCCAGCCGCCGCTCTGGGCGCTGGGGGCGCTGACGCTCGCCGGAATCGGCTCGCTCTGGCCGGGCGATGCCGGGTTTATCGCCCGCGCCACGCTGATGATATTTCTTTTGCCATATTACCTGCTGGGTGTTAGTTTCGCCCGGCTTCGCATGCAGCACTGGCCGAACCGGAAATGGTGGCTGTTTACGCTGTATTTGATGTCCGCGCTGTACCTGGCACCGGTGTTTCTGCTGGCGGCGGTGGGCGTGTGGCAGCAGTGCAAGGCCTTGCGCCGCCCGGTGGCTTAACCGGCCAGCGCAACGTTAACGATCATTACAATAGCAAAAAAGGATTTATATCATGGAAGTCATTCTCTTAGAACGCATTCACCGCTTAGGCGCCATGGGTGACATTGTGAAAGTGCGCGACGGTTTCGCCCGCAATTTCCTGATCCCGCAGAAAAAAGCCATGCGCGCCACTGAAGCGAGCAAGAAACTGTTCGAAGCCAGGCGCGCCGAGATCGAGGCGAAAAACGCCGCCGAGCGTGCCAAGGCCGAGCAGGACAGCAAGAAATACGAAAACCTCTCCATCTCGCTGGTGCGCCAGGCGAGCGAGGAAGGCAAGCTCTACGGCTCCGTGACGGTCCGCGACGTGGCCGACCAATTGAAAGCCCAGGGCTATAGTGTGGAACGCAGCCAGGTGGTCATGAACCAGACGGTGAAATCCACCGGCTCCTACACCATCAACCTCCAGCTCCACCCGGAAGTCAGCGTGCCGTTCACCCTGAACGTGGTGCGCAACGAGTCGGAAGTAGCGGCGTAAATATCCATTTTCAAATAAAAAACAACAAAGGCCCGGGTCATTTTCCGGGCCTTTGTTGTTATATGAAAGTCTATATAATATAGACTTTTCATTCAATCATCGTTCATATCCAACCGTGTCAGCTCCGCGCTTCGCACGTTTTGTAAACGGGGGATCGGCAGGCGGCTGCCATTGCTTTGTCTGCGGATCGCCAAAACGCAAACTATCTTTTGGAGATTGAGAAGAAATAGTAACGTCATTTCCCAAATCCACATGATGTGTTATCTCTTCCCAGTAATCACCGTTTGCAAAAACCTGCACCGTCTCTTGATTATGCTCAGGCATAAAAGGACGTTTTTTCTGCTCATTGTTCAGTCCGCTAACTTGCATCTGTACATAATTAAAACCTGTACTAACATGCACATCCTGCTCAGCTTTGGAAAGGTTAACTCGGTAAATGGTGGGCCGCGTTCGGTTGACAGACGCATGGCCGGATAAAACAACTTCGATCTTTGTACCGCTATTTCGCGGGTTTTCTACCGCAACAGCATAATTACTGGCAGTATCAACAGCGTTTTGAAGGGTTACGTGCAGCTTTTTTGAAGCAGGCACCGGCACATGGGTGGGAGGAAGCATATGGTTTTGATCCTGCACGTAATGCAGCGTAACGCCAGCGGGCTTAACGTCAATGCGCGCGATCTGCGCGCCAAGCGCAGGATCGGTAACATAGAGGTCCATATTGATGGTTCCACTCTTATCCTGGATGACATCATAATGCACTGCTCCAGAA
>CAYPEF010000068.1:12020-12317 GCA_964409675.1 uncultured Rickettsiales bacterium
CTTATAATCCTTATAAGGCGTCATCTGGTCAACAGGCACATTTCGCCTAGGATTATTTCCGGGAAGAAGATGCTGCGCAATGGTTGCCGTTATCGCGCCGGTTGCTAGCGCATCCTGTATGCGGCGTCCAAATTCCCGTCGTGATTGCTTTTCTTCTGTTTCCATATACCTACCTATGCTTTAAGGAATAACAGATTAGAATATTAACGCTAATTATTCAACAGTCAGATTATAGAATTATTATTTATTCCGCCGCCTTCAACGTATTCGCCAGAAAACACGCAATCGTCATCGGCC
>CAYPEF010000069.1:0-6611 GCA_964409675.1 uncultured Rickettsiales bacterium
TTCGGCACCAACGATTTAACGCAAACCACCTTCGGCATCTCCCGCGACGACTCGACCTCGTTCATCGAAGCCTACAAGCAACGCGGCATCGTGGAAGTGGACCCGTTCGTATCACTGGACCGCTCCGGCGTCGGCGAACTCATCCAGCTCGCCGCCGAACGTGGCCGCAAAACGCGCAATGGCATCAAGCTCGGCATTTGCGGCGAACATGGCGGCGACCCGTCCTCCATCGCCTTCTGCCAGATGGCGGGGCTGGATTATGTCAGCTGCTCCCCCTACCGCGTGCCGGTGGCAAGGCTGGCGGCCGCGCAGGCGGCGCTTTAGCGGGAAGTGCGCCCGCTACTGCGGTTACGTGAAATTTGCTGTGTTATTTGTAAAAAATCTTCGCGAATGTAACCGTAGGCTTTTTCAGCAAAATGGTAACGGTCTTCCCAATCCCTCTCCCGCGTATTAAGTTTGGTTTTGCGTACAGGCGGATTTTCTGAGTCATCCATATACAGTTCTTCAATATCACGCTTCTTCTCATTTATCATAGCCGCTGCCACCTCTTGCCCAATAGCAATGGCTTTACGCTGGGTTTTATTAAGCGCGGCAACATCACCTCTTTCGGCCAATATTTTTAACGCCGGAATAATATTATTTAGTTCATCTTTGTTAAAACTCTGCAATGGCGAGTCAGTTTGACAGAGTTGGTCAATGAGTTTCGGTAATTCATTTTCAAAATATGTAACAGGTGGATAGGAGCCACTTTTAAACGTTTCATAATCAGTAACACGGTTTAAAATCCGTTGCGCTACCGTCATGAGTTGATCCGCTTCAAGCGCATACTTTGCATTGCGCTCCACTTCTTCTGGCGAATATTCGTGATTATCTGTGGATTTTCTGAAGTGACTTCTATAAGCAGTCGGAGCGAAATTTTTCCTCCAATTACCACGTAGTGTATGAAATGAGCGCTCAACCGGATTTGCCATATAATTCCTTAATCATTACGGTATCCAAATTAGCGTTATCATAGCAGATAATCATTAATAGTTAATAATTAACCTGATAAGTAGTATAAATTTTGCAGGGAAACTAACGCTCGTTAAGCAATATCCCTTTGATAAAATTATATTTTTTTTAATCATCTTTCGCCCTGCACTTGGAATATTCTTCCATTGGTCGCACTGTTCAACCTGCTGTACATATGTTTTTATCTTTTGAAGCCCACCTTCTTTGTATGTTTTTGAATTTGAATAAGAAAATTTCTTAAGTAAGTAAAGCGCACCAACTGGCGCAATGTTATCTGGTACATATTTCTCTTTGCCCACAACCATATCCATAAATAAGCACAATATGCGCCCTCCTATGGATTCACAAAATGTGATCCAGTGTTCAGCATCCGCAAACCCCGACTCTGCAAACTCCCCCTCATACGCATCCAGTATCACCTCAAAATGCTCCCTATTCAGCCGCCCGTTGTGCGCATAGGGCAGCAGCGCTTCCAGCACCGGGTGCCCCTTCGGCACTTTGCCCGCAAACAGATCATCCAATCGCTCACGCCACCAGGCAAAGCGGATATGGCCGATCATTTCTTCGCGCACCGCGCGGCGGATATGCGCCACTTCCGCGTTCCACGCTATCAATGCAAACGCCCCCTCCCGCGCCTCGGCAGGCATGAACAGCGCCGCCAGGTAGCGCTCATAATCATGCTCGCGCGCCATTTGCGCGCAGGTGGAAAGTTTTTTAATTCCATTCATTTGAAAACTTTGGCAATTTGATTGAAATTTTACAATGCGGCCTATACATCTGCATCATCTCCGCCATACACGGCATAACTATTCTTCACACATAGCTCAAAGGAAATCCACATGACCTTCACCCTCCCCGACCTGCCCTACGCCAAAGACGCTCTCGCCCCCCACATCAGCGCCGACACGCTGACCTTCCATCACGACAAGCACCATCAGGCCTATGTCACCAACCTTAACAATCTGGTAAAAGACAGCCCGTTCGCCAACATGTCGCTGGAAGAAGTGATTAAAGCCTCTGCAGGCGACGACCAGCGCGCCGGCGTATTCAACAACGCCGCGCAAGTGTGGAACCACACTTTCTTCTGGCACTGCATGACCCCGAAAAGCGGCGGCGGCAAGCCCACCGGCGAAGTGCTGAAGCGCATCGAAAAGGATTTCGGCAGCTTCGACCAGTTCAAGGAAACCTTCAAGACCACCGCCGTCTCCCAGTTCGGCAGCGGCTGGGGCTGGCTGGTGCTGGACGGCGGCACCCTCAAAAGCATGAAAACCGCCAATGCCGACCTGCCCATGGCCCACGGCAAAACCGCCCTGCTCACGGTCGATGTCTGGGAACATGCTTACTACCTCGACTACCAAAACCGCCGCCCCGACTTCGTCAGCGCCTTCATGGATCATCTAGTGAATTGGGATTTTGTGGCGGAGAATCTGGGGAAAGCCGCCTAACCACCGTCATTGCGAGCGCTGGCGAAGCAATCCAGCCTTCTACGCACTGAAGCAGGGATTGCTTCGCCAGCGCTCGCAATGACAACTTTACATTTGCTGCTTCCCCCCGCATGTCTTCGGCAAGCAGATTAAATCTCATACTCCTCATACTCTTTCACACGCTGGTGAAACCGCAATTTCCTGACATACTCCATCGGGTCCTTGCGCTTCACCAGCGCGTCATCCGCAGGTTTCAGCCAGTCATACGCCCTTGTGAGCAGAAATCTTAGCGCCGCGCCGCGCAGCAAAATGGGCAAGGCCTCTTTCTCCTCCATGCTTAAGCGGCGTACCTGCTGATACGATTCCATCAGCAGCCGCAGATGCAGCGGCATCAACTCGCAGCTTCCCTGCGTAAAGCACCAGGCATTGATAATGATTGCCAGATCATAGGCAAAACTGTCGTTGCAGGCGAAATAAAAATCAATCACGCCGGTCAGCTGCGGCGCTTTGCCGGAATCGTCCCAACGGAAAAACACATTATCCGGAAACAAATCCGCATGGATCGCGCCCGAAGGCAAATCATGCGGCCAGTGCCGCTCCAGCCACGCCAGCTCATCAGCCATCAACGCAAACAGGCCCCGCTCGATATCTTCCGCCCGCATGCCGATGCGCTCTAACAACCCCCTCCATCCGACAAGCGATAGCGCATTCTCCCGGTGCATGGGAAAATCCGCCACGCCGAGATGCATCCGCGCCGCCAGCGCTCCCAGCTCCGGCATTAACGGCAATCCCGGCTCACTCTCAATGCCGAATACCCTGCCTTCCAGAAACGTCACAATCACCGACGCCTTCCCTTTCAGCATCACCAGCGCTTCCTGATTGCGCGTAAGCACCGGAGAAGGGCAGCGTATGCCCTTACGCGATAAATGCTCCATCAGCCGGATGAAATAGGGGAGGTCTTTACCCTCGGTGCGCTGCTCGAACAGGGTGAGGATAAATTTCCCTTGCGTGGTGATAAGCAGGAAATTGCTGTTTTCTATCCCTTCGGCAATGCCGCGCAGCTCGCGCAATTCCCCCAGCGCATAATGCCCCGCCAGATGCTCCTGCACCTCGGATTCGCTAATCTGCGTGTAGACGGCCATGGCTCAGCAGGCAGCGGACGGCTGGCGGCTGACGGCATTCATGATCCGCCAATGGTATTTTCTGTCAGCCGTCAGCCGTCCACCGTAATCCATTACACCGCCCGCACGGCCAGCAGCTTCTTGATCTCGGCAATCGCCTTGGCCGGGTTCAGGCCCTTGGGGCAGGTCTGGGCGCAGTTCATGATGGTGTGGCAGCGGTAGAGCTTGAACGGGTCTTCCACCTCGTCCAGCCGCTCCGCCGTATGCTCGTCGCGACTGTCGATGATCCAGCGGTAGGCATGCAGCAGCACGGCGGGCCCGAGATAACGCTCGGAATTCCACCAGTAGCTGGGGCAAGAGGTGGAACAGCAGGCGCAAAGAATACATTCATATAAACCGTCCAGCTTCGCGCGGTCTTCCGGCGATTGCAGGCGCTCGCTGTTGGCGGAAGCCGGCGTCTTGGTCTGCAGCCATGGTTCCACGGATTCATACTGCGCATAAAAATGCGTCATGTCCGGCACCAGATCCTTGATCACCTTCATGTGCGGCAGCGGATAAATATCCACATCGCCCTTCACGTCCTCAATCGGCTTGATGCAGGCGAGTGTATTGGTGCCGTCGATATTCATCGAGCAGGAACCGCAAATCCCCTCGCGGCAGGAGCGGCGGAAGGTAAGGCCGGAATCCACCTCGTCCTTGATCTTGATCAGCGCGTCCAGCACCATCGGCGCGCACGCATCCAGATCCACCTCATAGCGGTCCACGCGCGGATTTTTCGGGTTGCCCTTCGCATCCACATCCTCCGGATCCCACCGGTAAATGTTAAACGCCTTCACGCGCTTGGCTCCCTCGGGCGCCTTATGCGTTTTTCCCTTGGTGACCTTGGAATTGGGGGGGAGACGAAACTCTGCCATGATTGACCTTTAATCTAAAATTTTAATACCTTTAGGGCGTTTTATTTGTTCTGGTAAATCATCGGCGCTAAGCACTCGTTGATAAGTTCCCGATGTCTGCACCATTACAGCATCACCATTTTTGAAAACTCGATCATTTTCATTTTGATACTGCACAATAGTTTTTGTTTTTTTATCTTCCGTGACAACAGTATATTCATAACCTTTTTGATTAGCCATGGCTTGTTCAGCTATACCACCGGCCACTGCGCCAATTAATGCACCACCAATCGCACCAGCTAATTGCCCATTACCATTTCCTACTTGATATCCTGCAACTCCACCTGCTGCACCACCAAGTGCCGCTCCTGTGCCAGTATTCCTTCCAGTAATATCAACATTCTTTACTTTAACTACAGTTGCATATTCAACAATTACTGAACGACCAACTTCATTATAATTATATTGATTCTGGCCCACATTACGAGCGCAACCAACCAGTAGCAGCGGTATCAGGAATAGATACTTTTTCATTGCAGCTCCTCTTTTTTCTTTGTGGAAAGAACGTGGATTAAATGCGCGAAATTGTTACCCAGTGCAACACCAAAACTTTCTCGAATTACATAATCTAAATTCGCGCCAAAAGCGGGATAATCATAGTTCTGTGGAACAACTAGTATATCCTTATAAACAACGCGACCATCCTTTTTTAAGACATACCTGATGGCAGAACCCGTTTCACAAGTTCCAAAGAAGCATCGTGGATTTTGAACATCAACCAATGTTGCTTCTAGATTATATTCTGCATGCACAGAACTATCAGAGAGCATACCCGCTTTGCTCAGCGATTGCATAAGAGCTGATGTCGCATTAGCGTATATTTCATCATAAAATTTGGAATTGAGAGGCTTCGGTGGCAGTTCTGATTGAACAGGCATCACCATTATTTTATTTTTAAGATAAAAATCCTTCTCAATCTGGTCATATACAGCTGGTGAAGCTTGCATAGACGAAGGATCTAGTGGTTGGACACTACAACCACTTAGAGATAGGAAAGCAATAATAAAAAAGTATTTTTTCATATAGCTTACCCTTTTATACGCATGTCAGTACACCCGCGCCTTCGGCGCCACCACCTGCACCTCGTTGGAGAGCGTGTGCAGATGCACCGGTCGGTAATCGATGCTCACGCGGCCATGATCATCCAGCCATGCGTAGGTGTGTTTCATCCAGTTCTCGTCATCGCGCTTGGAATAATCCTCACGCGCATGCGCGCCGCGGCTTTCCTGGCGGTTGACGGCGCTGGCGATAGTGATCAACGCCTGTGAGCGCAAATTATCCAGCTCCAGCGCTTCCACCAAATCGGAATTCCACACCAGCGTGCGGTCGGAGACGTTCAGCTGGTCATAGCTTTGCCATATCTCGCTCATCTGCTGCACGCCTTCTTCCATCACCTGCTGCTCGCGGAACACGGCGGCGTGGTTCTGCATGCAGCGCTGCATGGCGCGGCGGATCTCGGCGGTCTTGCGTGGGCCGCTCGCGTGACGGATGCGGTCGAAACGGCTGAGAATCTTCTCCACCGCCGCGCCTTCCACCGGCGCACGCTGCGGCATGCCGGGCTTCACCAGCTCCCCGGCACGAATCGCGGCGGCGCGGCCAAACACCACCAGATCAAGCAGGGAATTCGAGCCAAGCCGGTTCGCCCCGTGCACCGACACGCAGGCCGCCTCGCCAATAGCCATCAGCCCCGGCACCACGGTTTCCGGATTGCCGTTTACCATCGTTACCACTTCGCCGTGGTAATTGGTGGGAATGCCGCCCATGTTGTAATGCACCGTCGGCAACACCGGAATCGGCTGTTTGGTAACGTCCACGCCGGCAAAAATCTTCGCGGTTTCCGCAATGCCCGGCAGGCGGGCATGAATGATCTCGGGGTCGAGATGGTCCAGATGCAGGTAGATATGGTCCTTGTGCGGGCCCACGCCGCGGCCTTCGCGGATTTCCACCGTCATCGCGCGCGACACCACGTCGCGCGAGGCCAAATCCTTCGCGCTCGGCGCATAGCGCTCCATGAAGCGCTCGCCCGCCTTGTTGGTGAGATAGCCGCCCTCGCCGCGCAGGCCTTCGGTGATCAGGCAGCCCGCGCCGTAGATGCCGGTCGG
>CAYPEF010000069.1:6621-9727 GCA_964409675.1 uncultured Rickettsiales bacterium
CGCCGCCGTAACGCGCCGCCAGATCGGAAGGACGGCGCACCAGCGATTTCAGCGAGGCCAGGCCCTTCGCGCCCGGCGCATCGCGCCCCATGACCCGCCCGCCTTCCGAGTTCACCAGATACCCGCCCTCGCCGCGCACGCCTTCGGTGATCAGGCAGCCGGAGCCGTAAATGCCGGTGGGGTGGAACTGTACGAATTCCATATCCTCCATGGCGAGCCCGGCGCGGATCGCCATGCCACCGCCGTCGCCGGTGGAGGTGTGCGCGCTGGTGCAGGAGAAATAGGCCCGCCCGTAGCCGCCGGTGGCCAGCACCGTGATATGCGCGTTAAAGCGGTGGATGGTGCCGTCATCAAGGTTCCACGCCATCACGCCGCGGCAATTGCCTTCCTCGTCCATCAGCAAATCGATGGCGAAATATTCGATGAAGAACTGCGCCTGCCTGCGCAGCGCCTGCGTATAGAGCGTGTGCAGGATGGCATGGCCGGTGCGGTCGGCGGCGGCGCAGGTGCGCTGGGCGGTGCCCTGGCCGTAATGCGTCGTCATGCCGCCGAAGGGGCGCTGATAGATTTTGCCTTCCTTGGTGCGCGAGAACGGCACGCCAAAATGCTCCAGCTCGATCACGCTGGCGGCGGCATTCTTGCACATATATTCAATCGCGTCCTGGTCGCCCAGCCAGTCCGAACCCTTGACGGTATCATACATATGCCAGCGCCAGTCATCCTCGCCCATATTGCCAAGCGCCGCCGAAATGCCGCCCTGCGCCGCCACCGTGTGGCTGCGGGTGGGAAACACCTTGCTGATGCAGGCCGTATTCAGCCCAGCCGCCGCCATGCCGAGCGTGGCGCGCAAACCCGCGCCGCCCGCACCGACAACAACGACGTCATGATGATGGTCAATGATAGGATAGGAATTAGGCATACATAATCATGAATTAGTGGTTATCTCAAAGCGCTGCCGCAGCCAGGTCCAGCAAATGGATTTTAATCACCGCCAGCAGGCCCACCGCCGCCAGGGTGAAGCAGGCGAAGGCGTTCAGCATCAGCAGGCTGAATTTCATTACATGGCATTTCACATAGTCCTCAATCACCTCGCGGTTGCCGAGGCACATATGCCAGAACCCCGCCACAATCATCAGCGACAGCAGAATGGCGGTGAGCGGCGAGGACAGCCAGTTGCGCACATCCATGGCGCTCGGCAGCAGCATCGCCTGCATCAGCGAGCAGATAAACCAGAGCGACAGCGGAATCAGCGCCACGGCGGTAATGCGCAGCGTCCACCAGTGATGCACGCCGGAATGGGCGCTGCCAAGACCTTGCGCCACGCGAAGTTTGCTACGAAGGTGATTCTTTTCCATAAATTCCCAAACTTTATTGCTTCAGCAGAAAAAGCCAGACTGCCTTAGCACCATGAACCAGGTGAACGCCGTCAGCAACGCGGCGGCCGCCAGCACGATTTTCCCGGCGCGCACCGCCGCGTGAATTTCCAGGCATTTGCCTGCATCCCATATCAAATGGCGAATTCCGTTGCATAAATGATAGTAAAACGCCGCCGTCCAGCCCAGCAGCATCAGTCTGCCAAGGATGGAGGAGAAAAACCCGTGCAGATCCTCAAAGAAAATCTCATTATACGCTGCCGCCCACAGCCACGCCACGAACAGCAGGCTGCCCACCGACAGCGCAACGCCGGTAATGCGGTGCAAAATGGAAAGCGTATTGGTCATGAGCCAGCGATACACGCTGAGATGGGGCGATAAGGGACGCTGTTGCATGGAAAGATCAGGAATGGTTGCGGATATTTTTGCTAGGTATAATGCAACGCCCGCGAAATGCAACCGCTTGTAGCGGCCAGCTAGTCGTTATTTCCGGGGTTGGCCACCGCATGGTCATCACCGCCTTGCTGCGGCTCGATCTCGGGAACGGCGGAAAGCTTCGGTGGCGGGCCGCCTATCGTTATTTCCGCCGGAATAAACATCCGCCTCAGGACGGAAGATTCATCCAGGCTAAAATTCGTAATCAGCACCACCCGCGTTCCGGGCAGGTAATACGTGTGGGTCAACTGGTTGGCTTCCACAATCTTTTGAAAGAAAATGCCCCTTAAATTCCCCTCGAAATACATAATCGAATTAATATTGCCAGGTGGCTTGTAAGCCTCCGGGTTTTCTTTGTTTTTACTGGCAATCTCCCCTAAGCGCAGCAGGATTTTTGTGCTGTTCAGCGCATAAGGCGCAATTCCTTTTACCGCATTATCCACGCGTACCACCCCCAACTCATCCCTGGCGGCGCCAAGCATATTTTCCAACGATTCCAGCGCAGGCTTGGCCATGAGCCCGGCATACGTGGGGAACATCAGCGGAACAAATTTCATAAACCCGTAGCTCAGGCGCACCCCCTTAGGATCGACAATCACCTGCTGCGCCAGCAGGGCCGCCAGCAGGAAGGCAAGCATTCCCCGCCTTCCCTGCGCCGCCAGCGCGCGCGACTGCCTGAAAGGCGGGCTGATGGCAATCAGCGGCCACACCCCAGCCAGCAGGAACGGGAAAGTATAATGCATGGTAAGCTTGCCTGCGGCGTCTGATTTCGCCGCCAGCGATAAAAGTATCAGCGGCACGAATGCCATATATCCCACCGCGATATAATAATTCCGCGATGCCAGCGCCCAGGCGCAGGTAATGGCAAACGGCACCCATACCCAGCTGCGCTGGATAAAGAAGAAGCTTACCCGTTCGCTGAATTTCTCCCAGCTCAGATGCTCAAACGGCGGCGAGCCGAGATAGACATTGCGCATATTCCCGTAATCGCCCACGCCATAATGAATAATCAGCATCGCCAGCACGCTGTAGGCGAAGCTGGCCAGCGCGTAACCGAGCCATGGCCGCCATTCGGCCCGCGGCACGCCGCGCAGCCAGTCCAGCAACAAGGTCAGGAAGATCATGCCGAACAGGTGAAACCCCATATCTTCCCGCACCGACCACGCCAGTATCAGCGCCGGTACCGCCCAGCCATGCCGCTTCAACACCAGTGCCAGGAAAAAGAAAAGCGCGAACACCGGCCCCACCAGCTCGATATGCCCCTGCGACACCACCTGCTGGGCACATGGATTGAGCGC
>CAYPEF010000069.1:9827-12276 GCA_964409675.1 uncultured Rickettsiales bacterium
CCCGGCACATCCAGCATGATATTAGCGTGCCACATGGCGGTGGAGTAAAGATAGGTATCAAGCTGCGCGCCTTGCGCATAAAACTGATTAAGAATAAAATTTCCCACTAGCCGGTAGGGGATATACAGCCCAACCAGCAGTACCAGCACGCTCAGGCGCGGATGAATATTTCTCAGAAAAAGACATGCCTCGTTATGCGTCAGCCATTGCCGCAGCCTTTCGTTCATCAATCCGCCCTTCTCCGCTGCTTCAGCAATTCCGCCGCCGCGCTGCGGCCTATCTCCAATGCATCTTCCGCACTCCCTTCCGCGGATGCGAACCAGCAGGCGCTGCCGTCATCCCAGGCCAGCATGGCGCGAATGTGGATATATCCGCCCTCCATATCCGCATGCCCCGCCAGCGGTGTACGGCAGGAGCCATCCAGCATTGCAAGCAGCGCGCGCTCGCACGTAACCGCATGCATAGTAGGCGCATGATTAAGCGGCTCCAGCAACCGGCGCACCCGCGCATCCGCCTCCCGGCATTCAATACCGATCGCCCCTTGCGCCACCGCCGGGATAAACTGCTCCAGCGGCAGCGGCGTGCCCGGCAGCGGGTCGAGCCGCAGGCGCTTCAGCCCTGCCATTGCCAGCATGCTGGCCTGCGCCTCGCCGCGCTCAAGCTTGTTCAGCCGCGTCTGCACACTGCCGCGAAAAGGAATAATGACCAGGTCGGGCCGCACCCGCCGCGCCTGCACCGCCCGGCGCAAGGAAGACGTGCCGAACACCGCCTTTTCCGGCAGCGCCTCCAGCGAGCCATACCCCGGCGCAAGCAGCGCATCGCGCGCATCCTCGCGCTCAGGCGTGCAGGCCAGCATCAGCCCCGGAGGCAGTTGCGTCTGCATATCCTTGGCCGAATGCACGGCAATATCAATTGCCCCGCGCAGCAGCGCCTCTTCAATTTCCTTGGTAAACAACCCCTTGCCGCCGATTTCCGCCAGCGGGCCGGATTGCATGGCGTCACCGCTGGTCATCATGGGCACGGTTTCAATGCGCCCCTCTTCCCTCAACTCCGGGTGCGCCGCCGCCAGCGCCTCCCGCACCAACCGCGCCTGCGCCAGCGCCAATGGGCTTTTGCGGGTACCGATGCGAATAACGGCGGGTAAAGCGTCGGAAGATGACATTGGTCTGTAAAATGGGTATGAATTCTCACCTACATAACCGGAGCCGAAGCGTTTGTCCAATCCTGCCGCCTGCCCCCCGTCACCTGCCATTGTGCTCGGCATTGAATCCAGCTGCGACGAAACCGCCGCCAGCGTGGTGGACAGCGAGCGCCGCATTCGCTCCAACGTGGTGATGTCGCAATTCAACGAGCATGCGGCATATGGAGGGGTAGTGCCGGAAATCGCCGCCCGCGCCCATATGCGCCATATGGAAACCGTCATCACGCAAGCCCTGCGGGAGGCCAGCATCACCCTTCCCGAACTCTCCGCCGTCGCCGCCACCTGCGGCCCCGGGCTGATCGGCGGCGTGATCGTGGGCGCGATGACCGGCAAGGCACTGGCTTCGGTCCACCGCAAGCCCTTCATCGCCGTCAACCATCTCGAAGGCCACGCCCTCACTGCGCGCCTCACTCATGACATTGCCTTCCCCTATCTTTTGCTGCTCGTCTCCGGCGGCCACTGCCAGTTTCTGGTTTGCGAAGCCGTTGGGCAATACCGCCGCCTCGGCGGCACGCTGGACGACGCGCTCGGCGAAGCTTTCGACAAAACCGCCAAGATGCTCGGCCTGCCCCAGCCCGGCGGCCCGGCGGTGGAAAGCCTTGCAAGCGAGGGCAATCCGCACGCCCACGCCTTCACCATCCCTCTGCAGGGCCGCGAAGGCTGCGACTTCTCCTTTTCCGGCCTGAAAACCGCCGTACGCACCACCGTGCAGGCGCACTCCTCCCTCACCCGCGCGCAGGCCGCCGATATCTGCGCCTCTTTCCAGCGCGTGGCGCTGGATAGCGTCACCGACCGGCTGAAACACGCCATCGCCATGTTCCGCACCCTCCACCCGCACGGCCAAACGCTGGTGGTAGCCGGCGGCGTCGCCGCCAATGCCTACCTGCGCGCGCGGCTGGCGGAAACGGCGGAAAATTTCGCACTTAACCTTATTGTCCCGCCCGCCAAACTCTGCACCGACAACGCCGCCATGATCGCCTGGGCCGGCATCGAGCGCCTGCGCCTCGGCCTCACCGATTCCCTCGATTTCGAACCTCGCCCCCGCTGGCCGCTGGATTCCCTCCAGCGCTCCATTACGCAATAATGCGCATCTGATTTCATTCCTGTCATTCCCGCTGGTGCGGGAATGACAGGAATTTTAATACCTCATAAGAAACACCCTTCCGGCCCCATTCAATCCCTGCATACTGTCCCTCATTGAGCGCTCAAGTAAATGCATCCGTTGGAAGATACCGGATGCGGCAGGGA
>CAYPEF010000070.1:0-12065 GCA_964409675.1 uncultured Rickettsiales bacterium
TGCAATAGCGCCGCCGGTGCGACGCAGGACGATGACGCGCTCGACGCCGCTATAGTGTTTCAGCGCCTCATCGACATTGGCTTTCAGCGGTACCTGCTTGCCGCCGCGCACCCCTTCGTCTGCGGTGATGATGAGGCGGCTTTGGCAATCTTCCAGACGCCCCCGCAACGCGTCCGCGGAGAAGCCGCCGAAGACTACCGAATGCACCGCGCCAATGCGTGCGCAGGCGAGCATGGCCACGGCGGCTTCGGGCACCATCGGCATGTAGATCGTCACCCGGTCGCCCTTGCGCGCGCCGTTCTGCTTCAGTACGTTGGCGAGGCGGCAGACCTGTTCATGCAATTCGCCGTAGGTGATGCGTTTCGATTCCGTCGGGCTGTCGCCTTCCCAGATGATGGCGGTCTGGTCGGCGCGGGCGGGCAGATGGCGGTCCAGGCAGTTTTCGCTTAGGTTGAGTTGCGCGCCCTTGAACCATTCGATGCTGACGGGTGAATGGAAAGAGGTCTGCTTCACACTATCCCATTTTTTGCGCCAGTGAAACGCCTGCGCCTGCTCGGCCCAGAAGGCATCGGGATTTTCGACAGAGGCGCGGTACATTTGCGCGTATGTTTGCTTGGTGACGATTGCGCCGTCGCTCCATTCCTTGCGCACCGGGATAACTTGCTCTGCGGACATACGCTCTCCTTCGTTGCCGTGTCATTTCTATTCCCCCCGCTTGCGGGGGGACGCAGGGGGGAATCTTTTTTACCTGCGCAGAGGATAGGAGGTTCCCCCCTAAATCCCCCCGCAAGCGGGGGGACTTTGGTATCAATTCTTCCCCAGCAATGCGCTGGCGATGTAGATGTTTTTGCGGCCCGCTTCCTGCGCGGCGGCCATGGCTTCGGCGAAGGGCAGGCTTCCGCGCACGCTGACCAGCTTGATCATCACCGGCAGGTTCACCCCGGCGATGACCTCGATTTCGCCGTCCTTCATCACCGAAATGGCGAGGTTGGAAGGGGTGCCGCCGAATAAATCTGTGAGGATGACGACGCCCTTGCCGCTGTTCACTTCGCCGATGGCCTGCAAAATATCGGCGCGGCGCTGGTCCATGTCGTCTTCCGGCTGAATGCAGATGGCGCGGATGTTGTCCTGCGGGCCGACCACATGCTCGGTGATGCTGACGAATTCTTCCGCCAGCCTGCCATGCGTTACCACTACGATTCCGATCATTCCGCTATCTCCGTGTCCCTGTGCCTGATGGTGATGTTGTAGCCGCGCGCGCGGAAGGTTTCCGCCAGCGTGCGGGCGACATAGACCGAGCGGTGACGCCCGCCGGTGCAGCCGATGCCGATGGTTAAATAGCTTTTCCCCTCTTCGCGGAAGCGCGGCAGGAGGGTGGAAAGCAAGCCAGTGGTCTGCTCGATGAAGGGAGCGAAGGCCGGGTCCTGCCGGATGAAGTCGCCTACGGGCGCGTCGGCCCCGGTGAGTTCGCGTAAAGCCGAATCGTAATGCGGGTTGCGGAAGAAACGCACGTCGAACACCATGTCCGCTTCGCGCGGCAGGCCGCGCTTGAAGGAGAAGGAGGTGATGTTGACGGTAAGCGTTCCAGCTTCCCCGGCGAAATGGCTGGAGATAAGGCGGCGCAGATCAAGCGCCAGCGTGTCGGTGGTGTCGATGACGAGGTCGGCGACGTCGCGCAGTTTCTCAATCATGCTGCGCTCAAGGCGCAATCCATCCTCGATCGGGCGGTCGAGCGCCAGCGGGTGCTTGCGGCGGGTTTCGGTGTAGCGGCGTTTCAACACCTCGTCGTCGCAATCGAGATAGATTATTTTGAGTGAGATATTCGGATTGTTGCGCAGCGGAGCGAGCGCGTGCAGGAATTGGGAGACGGAGAAATCGCGGCTGCGAATGTCCGCGCCGACGGCCAGCGGGCGCAGCAGCTGCGTGCCGCTGGCGACCACCGGCAGCAGGCTCAGCGGCATGTTGTCGATGGCTTCATAGCCTGCGTCTTCGAGCGTCTTCAGCGCTACGCTTTTACCGGCGCCGGACATGCCGGTGACAAGGATGATATTCATGGCTCCATGCGTTGTATGCCGCCATTCCCGCAGCAAGCGCTTAGGAACAGGCGGATTTTGGCTGGTGTTGATGCATCGAATGCGGGAAGGGATAATAGAGGAAGGTTTTTGTTCAGGCAATCAAACTGATGCATCTTTTCCGGCAGGCGCTCCACGCGTTCCCGCGTGCACAGCTGAATCGCCGCCGCCAACGGGCATTCCGGCAGGAACGGCAAGCGGAACAGGCCCGCGCCGCGCACTTCCAGCAGCCCTGTCAGCGCTTTCGGCGGGCTGGCTATCAGCGCATCGTTGTGGAGGGAAATGCTTACCTGATCGTCCGCCACCAGCTGCGCGCCGGTATCGATCAGGCGCAGCGCCAGGTCGGATTTCCCCGTGCCGGAATCGCCCAGCAGCAGCACCCCCTGCCCTTGCACCGCCACGCAGGAAGCATGCAGCAGCATCCCCTTCATCAACCGTCATTCCGGCGCAGGCCGGAATCTTCTATTTCAATATAATGCGGAGGGCAGTGAAGATCCCGGCCTGCGCCGGGATGACGATACATTGATAACTTACGGTTCCGTGCAACAATGCCGCTCATCGGGAGAATATGTCCGAGACGGATACCGATTCGGCGTGGCGCAAGGCGCCGGGTTTGTCCACTTCCACCGTCACCTCCAGCATCTGCGGGAATTCCTCCAGCAGTCCGGTGCCGATGGCGGCCACCAGCGATTCGATCAGGTTATAATGCCGAAGCAGCGCGATGCGCAGCACCGACTGCTCCACTTCCGCGTAATCGAGCGAGGCGGCGATATCATCCTCCGCCGCAGCGCGTAGCGCCTCAAAGCGGATGGCGAGGTTGACAATTATTTGCCGCGCCGCCTGCTTTTCCCATTCGTAAATACCGAGCGAGGCGCTGGCGTGGAGATTTTTGATGCGAAGCATCATAATAGATGCTCCCCGCCATCCACATAGATCAGCTGGCCGGTGATGTCTTCCGAGCGCAGCAGCCATTCTACCGTGCGGCAGACGGATTCCACCTTGGCGGTGCTGCGCAGCGGCAGGCGCGCTTCAAGGCGCTCGATATAATCCGCCTCCTCGCCCGAGGGCAGCACCACGCCGGGGCAGACGGCGTTGACGCGGAAGGCCGGACCCAGGCCCACGGCGGCCATCTGTGTGAAATCGCGCAGGGCTTTTTTGGATTGCAGGTAGAAGAAATGGCTGTTGCCGTTGGTTTCGATATGAGTGTCGAGCATGTTAATGATATGCCCCTTCCCCTGCCGGCTGGCGAAGGCCTGCGCAAGGAAGGCCGGTGCTTCGTAATTGATGCGCAGCATGCGCGCGCACAGGGCGGGGTCGCTATCCAGAAAAGTGCCGCGCGTGAAGACGGAAGCGTTGTTGACCAGCGCATGACAGGCGGGAAAATCGGCGATGACATCATGCGCCAGCGCGGGGAGCGCGGGGAGGTCGCCAAGGTCGGCACGGTATAGCTTGCACTTGCGGCCCATGCCGGTGATTTCGGCCTGCACGGCATGCGCCGCGGCTTCGGAAGCATGGTAGTGAAGCGCTATATCGTAACCGCTTCGAGCCAGGTGCAGCGCCAGCGCCTTGCCGACGCGCTGGGCCGCGCCGGTAATCAGCGCCGCTTCATTCATCGGTGAAGGATTTCTGGATAAGTTCATACAGCTCCTCCTGTCCCCGCGCCGCGCGGAGCGCTTCCGTCTGCTTTGATTTGCGCATCATGCGCGAGACTGCGCCGAGCGCTTTCAAATGCTGCGTATCGGCGGAGCCCGGGGAGAGCAGCAGGAAGATCAAATCCACCGGCTGCCCGTCCGGCGCGTCAAATGAAACGGGGGTTTTCATGCGCGCAAAAACGCCGACGATGCTTTGCAGCTCGTCAAACCGCGCGTGCGGGATGGCGATGCCATTGCACACGCCGGTGCCGCAAGCCTGCTCGCGCTGCACCAGCGCCTGATAGACCTGCCGCTCCGGCAGGCCGGAATAGCCGGCACCAATGGCGGCAAGGCGCTTCAGCAGCTGCTTTTTGTCTTTCGCCTGCAATGCCGGATAGACATTTTCAGGGGGAAGGATATCGCCCGGTATCATATGGCGTGCGGCGCTCGTGTCACTTAACAGCAAGGAATGCAACAGATCAGGCTGCCTTCTCCGCCGCCGGGTCCACCCAGGAGATATTGCCGTCGGCGCGGCGGTAAACCACATTCAGGCGGCCATGCGAGGCGTTGAAGAACATCAGCGCGGGCAAATCCTGCAAGTCCATGCGCATGACGGCTTCGCTGACCGTGAGCATTTCGATCTTGGTGGGCTTCTCCGCAATCACCACACTGGAGGGAAGCTTGTGGTCCTGCTGCTCCTGCTCGCCCACTTCGGGGGAGAGCACGTACTTGGTGCCGCCACCCGGCATAAACTGCGCTTCCGCGCCGCCGTAGCTCAGCTTGTGGTGGTTGGAGATTTTGCGCTTATAACGGCGCAGCTGTTTTTCGATTTTATCTAAAGCCCCGTCGAAGGCGGCATAAACATCATCGCCGAGCGCAGTGCTTTTCACCACTAGGCCGGCATGGGTGCCGAGATTGCCGTTGATGTCGATGCGGAAACGGTGGCTTTCCTTGGAGACCACCGCATGCACGGATGTCACGCGGTCAATGTATTTCGATATTCCCTGTTCCAGATGTTTCTCAATATGCGTGCGCAGCGCTTCGCCCACGTCCACGCCCTTGCCGGAAACCTGAATCTGCATAACAAAACCCGAATGTTGTTGAACTCATTTTGAAGGCGCGCAGCCTAGAACCTTGCAGGAGCCGCGTCAACCTTAGATAAGTATAGCATATTTCCGCAGTTTGGAAAAAAGCTATTATGAAACAAAAAATAATATTTATTAATATTTTGGCAGCTTGGTGCCCAGCGCTTTGGCGAAGCGCTCGGTTTCGCCCCAGTACGCTACGCGACGGATAAAGCGGGGCATGATGCTGGTCCACTGGAAAGTGCCTTTGATCATGCCATTTTCGTCTTCGCCAAGATGGTTGAATTTGAAAATATCCTGCATGGTGATAATATCGCCTTCCATACCGGTGATTTCTGACACATAGGTGATGCGGCGCACACCGTCTCGCATGCGGCTGACCTGCACGATCAGGTGCAATGCCGAGGCGATCTGCATGCGCACGCCCTTGTTGGTGAGGTTATAGCCATTCATGGAAATCATGTTCTCCAGCCGGGCCAGCGCATCGCGCGGGTGGTTGGAGTGGATGGTGCCGAGTGAGCCTTCATGGCCGGTATTCATGGCCTGTAGCATGTCAAACGCCTCGCCACCACGTACTTCGCCGATGATGATGCGGTCCGGGCGCATACGCAGGGCGTTCTTCACCAGATCGCGCATGCTGACTTCCTCGCCGGTTGCCTGCGACGAAGTAGGCGGCTTGGTTTCCAGGCGCACTACATGCGGCTGGTTAAGGCGCAGTTCCGCCGCATCTTCCACCGTGACAATGCGTTCGGACGGGTCGATATATTGGGAAATGGCATTCAGCAGCGTAGTTTTGCCGGAACCGGTGCCGCCCGAGATCAGGATATTCAGGCGGCAGCGGCCGCATACTTTCAGGAATTCCGCCAATTGCTGCGATATATTCTCCTGCTGCGCCATTATATCCAGCGTGATATGAGACTGGGGGAATTTGCGGATGGAGATCGTAGTGCCATCCACCGACAGCGGCGGCGAGATGATATTAATACGACTGCCGTCGGCCAGACGGGCGTCCACCAGCGGACGTTGCGGATCAAGCGTGCGGCCTACCGCTTTTACCAGCGCTTCGGCCAGCGCGCGCACTTGGTCCTCGCCGCCGAAGCGTAAGTCAGTCAGTTCCAGCTTTCCCCTGCGGTCCACGTAAATTTTATCGAAGCCGTTGATCAGTATGTCGGTGACGGTATCATCGAGCATCAACGGGGCAATAGGCCCCAAATCAATGGGGCTAACGCCGATGGGTGCATGTAAGGAAGCGGGCTGTAGCATGTCGTTTCTTTTTTCCACACAACACAATACATGCTAAGCGGTTAAATTTTGGTTATAAATCCCCTAAGAAGCGACTAATTTAAGGCGCCTGCGCTGGGTGGAAGATGGAATATGCATACCTTCCCGGTATTTAGCCACCGTTCTGCGGGCAACATTGATGTTACGCGCCTTCAGAACCTCGGCAATATCATCATCGGAAAGGATATTTTTGGGGCTTTCCTTGTCAATCAACTCCTTAATCAGATGGCGTACCGTCTCACTGGAGACATCATCTCCCCCGGCGGCATGGTTGAGGCCGGAGGTGAAAAAGTATTTAAGCTCGTATAACCCCCTGGGAGTCATGATGTATTTTCCGGTAGTTACCCGGCTGACGGTGCTTTCATGGAAGCCGGTGGCGGCGGCGATATCCTTTAGCGTTAGCGGCTTTAAATGGTGAATCCCCAGACGGAAAAACCCATCCTGCTGGGCCACGATATCGGTGGCGACTTTTAAAATCGTGTTCGCGCGCTGGTCGAGCGCCTTGAGCAGCCAGTTGGCGGCGTTCATATGCTCGGACATGTATTTGCGGTCTGCACCCTTGGCGCTGACCGAGACTTTGGCGTAATAGCGGCGGTTCACCAGCACTTTGGGCAGGGTGGAGCTATTGAGTTCAATATGCCAGCGGCCCTGTTCTTTTTTCATCAACACATCCGGCTCCACCGGCTGGACGATTTCGTGCAGGAACGGCAGGCCGGGCTTGGGGTTGAGGGCGCGGATTTCGGCGATCATGGCGCGCAGATCTTCTTCGTCCACGCTGCATTTGCGCCGAAGCACGTCCAGCTGCGCACTGGCGAGCAATGACAGATTATCTAGCAAGGTCTCCATAGCGGGGTCGAGCCGGTCTTTATCCTTCAGCTGGAGGGCAAGGCATTCGCGCAAATCGCGCGCGCAGACGCCGATAGGGTCCAGTTTTTGCAGTTTCGCAAGCACGCGCTCGATGAGCGCAGCCTCCACGCCGAGCTGGGCGGAAAGCGCTTTTAGGTCGTCGCGGATATAGCCCGCTTCGTCCACCATATCAATCAGGTGCTGGGCGATGCGCTGTTCGATGGGGTCGGCGATTTCCACATAGGCCTGGTTCATCAAATGCTGGCGCAGGGTGATGTCCTCAGCCTTGGTATCCTGGAAATCGGCGTCCTCGCCGCCTTCACTGCGGGGGGATATTTGCATGCGCTCGGCAGGGGTATACTCCCAATCGTCGCCGCTATCGGCGGCGTCCGCGCTTTCCCAGTTTTCCATCGGTTCGGCGGGTGCATCTTCGGCGGTGGATTCTTCCTCGCCGCTCTGCTCGCGCTCAGCCGAAGCTTCTTCCTCGCCGGGCTGGAGGAACGGGTTTTTCTCAAGCTCGTTTTCAATATAGGATTGCAATTCCTGCGCGTTCATTTGCAGCAATTTGATGGATTGCTGCAACGCCTGCGTCATGACAAGCGTTTGCGATGTTTTCAGCTGGAGAGATTGACTAGGCTGCATAAAATATAGCCTTACTGGATTTCATGCAATAAACGTACCAGAAATTTATTAATGAAAGATTAAGTCGGTGGGTGCGGACGCAATAAATACGGCAGATAATACGTTTAACCCTATTTTTTGCTATCCTCCGGACTGCCGCAGGCGGAGAGGCGGAGAGCCGGAGCGCCCGGACAGAAGACCCGTCTCTTCGCTTGCGTCAGCCGGATGGGCCTCCGGGCAGTGCGATGCGCTACTAACGTCGAAGAATTAGAGGCTGAAGCGCTCACCGAGATAGACGCGGCGGACGTCTACGTTGTTGACAATCTCAGTAGGAGTGCCTTCGGTCAGCAATGTGCCTTCATGCATGATGTAGGCGCGGTCGATGATGTCGAGGGTTTCACGCACATTGTGGTCGGTGATGAGGACGCCTAGGCCGCGGTCTTTTAAATGGCGCACCAGCTCGCGCACCTCGTCCACGGCGATAGGGTCGATGCCGGCCAGCGGCTCATCGAGCAGAATGAACGACGGGCGCGAGGCCAGCGCGCGGGCGATTTCCACGCGCCGGCGCTCGCCGCCGGAGAGGGTAAGCGCCGGGGCCAGGCGTAAATGGCTGATGGAGAATTCCGCCAGCAGGTCGCTCAGCATCATATCGCGCTGCTCGGGGTCCGGCTCGGCGAGCTCCAGCACCGCCATGATATTCTGCTCTACACTCAACCCCCGGAAGATGGAGGCTTCCTGCGGCAGGTAGCCAATCCCCAAACGTGAGCGGCGGTACATGGGAAGGTGAGTGATATTATGGCCGTCCAGAAGAATCTGGCCATTATCGGGGCGAATTAGTCCGCTGATCATGTAGAAGCAGGTGGTTTTTCCGGCGCCGTTCGGCCCCAGCAGACCCACCGCCTCGCCACGGCGCACATGCAGGCTGACATCGCGTACCACCGGCCGCTTGCCATAGCGCTTGCCGAGCATCCGCGCTTCCAGCCCGGCTTTTACGCTTACCAGCCGCGGCTTGCGCTTATTGCCATCCGGCCGAGGGGCGGATGAATGCCTGCCGGCGCTTCCGGTATGCGAGGCGTTATGGCGCGTGCGGCGCTGCATGAAGTGTGAAATAGGGCGCATCAGGGCTTCTTACCGGTATCGCTGTTTTTCTCGGGCACGAACAGCGCGCGCACGCGCGCAGGCGATTTCCCTGCCGCCGTTGCCGCGCCGGTAACCTTGCTTTGTCCGGAGGCGAGATTATAGGTAAGCATATCGCCTTTTAAAACATTCTGGTCGCGCGTGAGCACCACCTGATTATAAAGATTGATCACTTTTGCATCGACGTCGTAAACGCCTTTGGCGCCGCTGGCGGTTTCCTTCGGCGTGGACATGAATACACTCCCTTCCGCCTCAATCCTGGATACCGCGCCCTGTTCCTGCTTGCCCTTATTTTCCTGTTGGCGGTAATGCACAATCATGCGGTCGGCTTTCAGCCGCACATCGCCCTGGATGGCTACCACATGGCCGCTGAAAACGGCTTTTCGCGTTTCCTGCATCACTTCCAGCGTATCGGCGGTGATTTCGATCGGCTTGTCGCCACTTCCCAGCGATGGGGCAGCCGCATGCGCCGAGGCGTTTGCCAGCATCCAGAACACCGCTAAGCCGCTTCCAATCAACCGCCTCATTTCTTTCCTTTCTTCATTTCTTTCGGATAGATTTTCATCTTTACCGCGCCGTTGAAAATCAGGCGGGCACCCCGGTCCTGCACTTCAAAAGCGTTGGCCTTCAGCGTGCCCAGCGGCCCCTGCCCTTCCACCGGCACGTTGCCGTAGGCTGAGCCGCGCTGGATATCGACATGGGCTTCCTGCGTGCGCATTTCATAGCCGCCTTCGTAATACATACTGATATCGCGGAAAAGATCGAGTTGTTTATTCTGCATATCCAGCTTGCCGGTTTCGGCTTTCAGGGCAAGCCATGATTCATGCTCCAGCGTTATATCGGCATTGATGGCATAGAGGTCCACCACGTTGCCGCCTGCCTGCACGGCTTTCTCGGCCGTGATGGTGAAGGGGCGATTATGGATATCAAGCCCCTGGTAACGCGGGTTAAGCATAGCGGGAGCGTCGCCGGTTGCTTTGACCATACCGGAGAATACCACACGCACACCTTCGCGCCCCGCCTCGCCCCAGATAAGATAAGCAAGGCCAAGCAGCAGGAGCGCCACAATCCCCCATAACAGCTTCTTGCTGATACCGACCAGATAACTATGGCGGCGCACGGGCCGCAGCTTCCGCCGCGTATCGCGGTTGATGGTGGTCGCGTTCATGCGCCCGCCCTGCGCATTCAGGCCGCTCCCACGCGCAGCAGATCGTGGATATGCAGGATGCCGGCGGGTTTTTCGTCTTCCACCACGAACAGGCTGGTGATGGCGCGTTCATTGATCAGCGCCACCGCTTCGGCGGCGAGCGCCGAGGGGCGGATGGTGCAGGGATCGCGCGTCATCACCGCTTCCGCCTTCATGGAAATCAAATCCGGGGCCATGTGGCGGCGCAGGTCTCCATCGGTGATGACACCGAGGAGGCGTCCGTTTTCCACCACGCCCACGCAGCCGAAGCGCTTGGCGGTCATTTCGATCAGCGCGTCTTTCATCAGCGTGTCCGGGGAGACCAGCGGCATTTCCGCGCCTTTATGCATCACGTCGCGCACGAAGCGCAGGCGGCTGCCGAGCGCGCCGCCGGGGTGGTAATTGGCGAAATCCTCCTTGGTGAAGCCGCGCCGGTGGATGAGCGCAACCGCTAAAGCGTCGCCGAGCGCCATCATCATGGTGGTGGAGGTGGTGGGCGCGCCGACCGGCGAGGCTTCCGCCACTTCCGGCAGCACCAGCGCGATATCGGCAGCATCCACCAGCATGGAGGTGGGGCGGCGGACCATGGCGATGAGCGGGATATGGAAACGGCGCGTATAGCCGATGACGGCGGCAAGCTCGGGCGTTTCGCCGGAATTGGAGAGCGCCAGTACCGCGTCTTCCTTCGTGATCATGCCGAGGTCGCCGTGGCTGGCTTCGGCAGGGTGGACGAAATGGGCCGGGGTGCCGGTGGAGGCGAGCGTGGCGGCGATTTTGCGGCCCACATGGCCTCTTTTGCCCATGCCGGTGACGATCAGGCGGCCGCGCAACGCCTCCACGCACTCCACGGCGCGGGTGAAATCGCCGTTCAGGGAGGAAAGCAGTTCCTGCAACCCCTTGATTTCCTGCGCCAGCACGTCCCGTCCGCAGGCAACGGCGTCAACCGCCTGTTGTTTAGGGGAAAGATTCATATGCGCGCCTGCTCTATTTTTAAACGCGCCCACTATAGTCGGTGAAAGGTTAAAAAGGTAATAAACTTTTTGTAATAGTGCGCAGAGGGAGCAGGTGTTCAACTCCCGTCGTCCCGGCGCAGGCCGGGACCCAGGCCAAGCTTCCGCAACCAAGCACACGGTAAAGGCTCCGGCAGTGCCTATCATATACTTTTATCCGGATGCGCGGCATAGGTCCCGGCCTGCGCCGGGACGACGGGGTAAGTGTACCCATTAAAACTTAATGCGCGAAGATGTCTTCATGCTCCCAGCCCGCTAAGTCCAGCAATGCCCGGCGGGGGAGGAAATCGAAGCAGGACTGGGCGAGTTCCATGCGCCCCTCACGCACTAGCATGGCGTCCAGCTTCGCTTTCAGCGCATGCAGGTGCAGCACATCGGAGGCGGCGTAATCGGTCTGCTCGGGGGTGAGCTGGCCGTTGCCCCAGTCGGAGGATTGCTGCTGCTTGGAGATGTCCACGCCGAGCAGCTCGCGGCAGATGTCTTTATAGCCGTGGCGGTCGGTATAAGTGCGGGCGAGCTTGGAGGCGGTGCGGGTGCAATAGACCGGCTCCACCAGGATGCCCAGATACTGGCGCATGATGCAAATGTCAAAGCGGGCGAAGTGAAACAGCTTCAGGCGCGAGCGGTCGGAAAGCAGGGCTTTCAGGCGCGGGGCGCCGTAAGCGTCACGCTCGAAATGCACGAGGTGGGCGTTGCCGTCGCCATTGGAGAGCTGCACCACGCACAGGCGGTCGCGCTTGTTGTTGAGGCCCATGGCTTCCGTATCGACGGCAAGGTCGCCCGCGAGGGTGAAGCCTTCCGGCAAATCGTGTTTATAGACGTAGTTCGTAATGGCGCGGCTCCCTGGTTCAGGTGAATCTGCTGCACCTAAGATCAACTGTAAGGATATGGCAAGGATTTTTTACCTATCCCTGAAGGGGGAGGATGGATTTTCTTAAGCATAACGCGCTTTAGAAAATCCTGGAGGGGGTGAAAGGCTTCTCGGTTATCGCCGTCGTCCTCGGCGGTGCGTAGCATCGTCCGGGGACCCATCTCTCAGCGGGTGCAAGTAGAGAGATGGGTCCCCGGACAGTCCTGTGGACTGCCGAGGACGACGGAAAAAAATGCGCCGATGCCCCCCCTCAAGGGAGAGGGGAAGCTCTATTTCTCCGCCGCGCCGCGGATTTTTTCGAAGGTGCGTAACCCCCCCAGCCCCA
>CAYPEF010000071.1:0-12056 GCA_964409675.1 uncultured Rickettsiales bacterium
CGAGAGGGAGAAGTACGGGTCGCAGGCCGGCGGCGCGGCGGCGGTGCGCACCTCGACGGGCGCCGACGGCGCGCCCTCGGCCTCACCCAGCAGCGGGCGCAGGGTGTAGCGGTAGGCGCTGCCCGGACGAAGCCCGTCATCGACCCACGAGACGCGGGCCGCGTCCAGGCTCGCCCGCCGCTGGGGCGCGCCGCCGGCCTCGCTGCGCTCGACGGCATAGGCCGTGGCCCCGGCCACCGGCGGCCACGCCCGCGCGGCGTGGGGCTAGGGTGCGCCCGCCGGTGCCGGGGGGCACGACGCGGAAATTATCGAACCCGGCCTGGCCCCAGCGCAGGAACGCATAACGCTCCAGGTTGCGCTCCATTTCCAGTTGCACGTTTTCCTTGAAAGCATCCTTGCTGCCGTAATGATCGACCATCACCGAATGGTCGATGACGAGGTCCACCGGCGAGAGCGGGTTGATGCGCTCGGGGTCACCACCTAGATTGCGCATGGCGTCGCGCATGGCAGCGAGGTCCACCACGGCAGGCACGCCGGTAAAATCCTGCATCAGCACGCGGGCGGGGCGATAGGCGATTTCATGATAGACGGTTTTATTCTTCAGCCATTCCACGAAGGCTTCGATGTCGGCGCGCTTGACGGTGACGCCGTCTTCATTGCGCAGCAGGTTCTCAAACAGCACCTTCAGCGAATAGGGAAGGCGGCACATATCCTGACCCAATGCCTTGGCGGCGGCGGATATGCTGTAATAGCGGTAACGCTTACCGTTGACGTTCAGTTCTTTTTCACTTTTGAGCGAATCGAGGGTCTTGCGTTTCACCGGGTTCTCCTTCACAAGTAGCTAGAATAACAGAGATATACCGAATTATCTTTAATGCCTAATGGTTAAGGCTTGGTTAGCGGCAGGTAAGGGATGTTTGCGGGTTCATGATTAACGATCCATTAGAAAATACATCCGGGATGGCGGTTTCCGGCCCTTCCGTGCGACTTTCCTGCACGGGGCTTGCGTGCAGGCGCGGCGGGAAAAATCTTTTCCATGGCCTCGGCTTTACCCTGCAGGAAGGAAGTTTACTGATTCTTAAGGGAGCCAACGGCTCCGGCAAAACCAGCCTGATCAAGATACTGGCCGGGCTGATGGAGCCGGAGGAGGGCAGCATTGCATGGAATGGGCGCGCTATTGCCAATAATATGGAGTACCGCCGTGCCATTACCTATGTTGGCCATAAAAACGCGGTGAAACCGGAATGCACGGTGCTGGAGAACCTGACCTTCGCGGCGCGGCTGACCGGCAGCGAAATGCTGCTGCCGGTGGCGCTGCGCTATTTCGGGTTGGAGCAGAAGCAGGAACTTCCCTGCGGCATGCTCTCCGCCGGGTGGCAACGAAGGACGGCCCTGTCGCGGCTGCTGTTCATGCCGACGCCCGTGTGGCTGCTGGATGAGCCGACCAATTTTCTGGATGAAGAGGCGATATTGCTGTTTACCAATTTAGTGGAGGCGCGGGTACAGCAGGGCGGCATCGTGATTATCGCTTCGCACAACGTCGGCTCCGCCTTTGCGTCGCATACGCTGCTGCTGGAGGATTTCCTGCCAAACCCGTCATTGCGAGCCGGAGGCGAAGCAATCCATGCCTCAGCAAGCGGAAGGCTGGATTGCTTCGCTGGCGCTCGCAATGACGGAAAGAGGGGGGGCGATGCCTAAGCCGCTTTTCCTGCGCGATATTGCGCTTGCCTTCCGCCATGGCGGCGGGGCGCTGGCGGGGTTGAGTTTTTACCTGCTGGTATTCACGCTGTTCGCTTTCGCGCTGGGGCCGGAAGAACTGGCGGTGACGGTGCCGGGGATTTTATGCGTGACGCTGCTGCTGAGCAGTATCATCTCGCTGCCCTACCTTTATGAGCGGGATGTGGAGGATGGCACGCTGGAGCTATTGCTGATTCAGCCGCTGGCGGCAGAATGGCTGGCGGGCGGGAAAATGCTCGCCTTCTGGGTAGCGCATGCCCTGCCGCTGGTGCTGGCTGCGCCGTGCCTCGCTTACCTTGGCAACATGCCGGGGGAGGCGATTGGCGTGTTTTCCGTGCGGCTGGGGCTGGCCTCAATCGCCATTACCGCCACCGGCTCGCTGGGCGCGGCGCTGACGCTCCAGCGCAAAGGCGGCGCGCTGGCGCGGGCGCTGATTCTATTGCCGCTCTATATCCCGGTGCTGATTTTCACCGCCGCCTCCACCGAACAATCCATGCCCACGCTGTTGCTGGCGGCATGGGGCTGTTTGCTCACGCCGCTGTCGGCTTACCTAAGCGGCTGGCTGCTGCGCGTTGCGAATTCGTAAATTATAATTGCCATTCCGCTACATAGCGGGATTCGGACGGATTGCTATGCAATCCGCGGAAAGCCTTGCTTTCCGGCCTGACCCCGCAACATGTGCGGAGTGACAATCTCTGAGTGGTGCAGCACTTTTATGTACCGGATTCCATATCCAGAAACGTAAACCTATCACGCGAATATTTGGCGTGCGCCAAGGCTTGCGTATAAGCCTCCACTGGCCAGCCGAGGGCTTCGGGAGTGGTGGGCGCATGAAGAGAAGCAACCAATTGTTCAATCCGCGCGGCGGGGATTATGACGGAATGAATATAAGGAAGCGCCTCCTGCCAGCGTTCTGAGAATAGGTGAGAATGCTCACCTATACGTTTGATTTTATTTTCGTAACTTTTCATAGCATCTTCTGCCGCTTCATTACTAAAATAATGCTTTATAATATTGGCATATGTTGTTGGAATATCAATCATACCATTCCCCATCATCAAGCATTGCTGACGCTTTGCCATGCTGAGCGTGGTGACGCCGATCTGCTCGCCGTGATAGGTGTGCGGCAAGGCATCGCCATGTTTCATTTCCATCGTATGCGCGATCATATGCTCGCCCTGGCTGGCGGGATAGCTGCCGCCGGCGATGGTCATGCCGAGGCCGGAGAGGAGCAATATTTTCATCAGCAGGGATAAAGCTGTCATGTCCCCCTGCAATAAGCGAGGAGTCGCCTCCAGCATCGCTTCTTCATACGGCGCGGTGAGGCGGAACGGGCGTTCATCGTAATGCGTCTCCAGCAGGTAATGCGATAGCAGCCAGTCGGCCTGCGCGGTGGAGCGGGCGAGGGAATCGCCGAATCCGGCGCGGATGAGGCGGGCCGGGGCGCGGGCTATGATACTTAAGTCGCACAGGATGATTTCCGGCAATCGCGCCGGGAAGGATTGCTTATGGCCGTGGGCAATGATGGAGGCGTTGGCGGAAGCGTAGCCGTTCATTGATGGCGCGGTGGCGATAGTGATATAAGGTTTCCGCGCCTGCGCGGCGGCGTATTTGCATAAATCATTAATCGTGCCGCTGCCGATGGCAACCAGCGCGCCGCATTCGGCGGAGGCAGCGAGGATGGTTTTAACGGTTGCCATGTCGGGCAGGGGGGTGCCGGGAAGCACCAGCAGGGGGAACGCATTTTTATCGAGCATTTCAATAATGCGTTTTCCGGCGGCGGCGAAGGTGCGCTCATCGCAGACCAGCAGCGCGGTTTGATAGGGCAATAATATTTCCTGCACCTGCTCAATCGCGCCGGGAGCGCAGACAATGCGCGGTATTCCATCAGGCAGGGCGCGGCGTAATTCGCGTTCGGTATTTTCTTCCCACATGTTTTCCAGAATCCGCTTGTAAATTGTCCGTAGTTTGCGAATAACTAGCATGACCTCAGAGGAAATACCATGCCCCGCCGTCTGCTCCCTTTTCTTTTGTTTACCCTTCCCGCACTCGCCTTCGCGCAGGAGACGCATAACCCTAAGCCGTTCGGCCTCTGGGTGCAGGAGTTGCGGCAGGAAGCCACGGAAAAAGGCATCAACCCCGGCATTCTCGACGAAGCCTTCCGCGGGATGATGCCGATTGAGCGTGTGATCGCGCTGGACCGCAAGCAGCCGGAATCCACGCTCAGCTATGAGCAATATATGCAAAAAGTGGTGCCGCAGGCGCGGGTTGACCGGGCGCGCAAGCTCTATCATGAAAACCGCACGCTGCTGGAGGCAGTGGGGCAGCAATACCAGGTGCAGCCGCGCTTTATCGTGGCGTTGTGGGCGGTGGAGAGCAATTTCGGCGAGAGCATGGGGGATTTCGAGATCGTGCATGCGCTGGCTACACTCGCCTATGACGGCAGGCGCAGCGAGTATTTTCGCGGTGAATTGCTAAAGGCGCTGGAGATTATCAATCAGGGCCATGTCGGCGTGCACGCCATGAAAGGCTCATGGGCCGGGGCGATGGGCCAGTGCCAGTT
Organism: uncultured Rickettsiales bacterium; assembly: GCA_964409675.1. Taxonomy (GTDB): domain Bacteria; phylum Pseudomonadota; class Alphaproteobacteria; order Rickettsiales; family SXRF01; genus CAYMDD01. The sequence goes on from CAYPEF010000071.1 coordinate 4,301, forward strand.
CATGCCGAGCAGTTTCCTCAATTACGCGCAGGATTATAACAGCGACGGGCGCAAGGACATCTGGGCCACGAAAGCGGATGTATTCGCCTCCATCGCCAATTACCTGCATTCGGAGAAATGGAACGGGGAGGAAGGCTGGGGCCGCAAGGTCAAGCTGCCGCATGGATTTGACATGAGCCTGACCGATATCAAGCAGACAAAGACCATTAGCGAATGGAAGCGCTTCGGCGTGCGGCTGGCAAATGGGGACGCTTTGCCGGATGGTTCCATTGAAGCATCCGTGATTCCGGTGAACCGGGAAAACGGCGCACCCTATTATATAGTGTATAATAATTACAAGGTCATTCTGAAATGGAACCGTTCGCGCTACTTCGCCACGGCGGTGGGGACGCTTGCGGATAAAATCGGGGGAGAGTGATGCGGGGCTTGCACCGGACATTTACATTAATGCTCATCTGTGGCGGACTCTCCGCCTGCTCCACCACCAGCGAAAAAGCGCCGACGCCACCCGCGCCCGGCGTCAAGCTCGGCAAGCCGTATGAGGTGTTCGGGAAAACCTATACGCCCAAATATGAGCCGATGTATGACGAAATCGGCACCGCCTCCTGGTACGGCCCCGGGTTTCATGGCAAATACACCGCCAACGGCGAAGTATTCAACCAAGATGACCTTACCGCCGCCCATGCCACGCTGCCGCTTCCCTCCATGGTGCGGGTGACGAATTTAGAAAACGGCAAAAGTGCTGTAGTCCGTGTCAATGACCGGGGGCCGTTTAAGGACGGACGCATCATCGATCTTTCGCGCGGATCGGCCCGCCAGCTCGGCATTACAAGCCTATGCAAGGTGCGCGTGCAATTCCTCAAAGAAGAATCTGAGCAATATTGGGCCACGCTTAACCTGAAGCAACCGCCGGAAGTCTTGCTGGCGCAGGCGCGCGCGCCGCTGACCGCCAAGGGCGGCAATAACGCCATTGAAACCACCGACATAACCGAAGGCAAATCCACCGCGCCGATCATGAGCGTGGCCAGCGCCGACCTGCCCGCTAAATCTTTTGACCAGAAACAGCTGAAAATCCACCCGATCCAGCCGAGCTTCAAGGTGATAAGCGATGCGGAAGCCGCCGAACCGCCGCCGCCCGCGCCGGCAGCGTCGGCACAGGTAATGGCTAGTACCTCGCCAGCGTCCTCAGGCTCGGTGACAGTGACCGGCCAGGTGACGCCGCCTTCATCTACACCCGCCGATTCCGTCGTAACCATCACCGACACACCTCCGCCCGCACCGCCGAAACCGGCTCCCGTTCCCGCGAATGTGCTAAGCAAAAAGAATCCCTCATCCGGTGACTCTGCCGCAGGCGAATGGTATGTTCAGGCCGGGGCGTTCGCCTCGCCGCTGAATGCCGAAACGCTGGCCGGCAAGCTGAAATCCATCGGCGAGCCGCATATCGATGACATGAACGGCAGAACGCACACCCTCCACCGTGTGCGCATGGGGCCGTTCGCCTCGAAGGCCGAGGCGGAGCGCCAGCGCCAGCAGGTCGCCTCGCTCGGAATTCATGAAGCACAGATTGTGAAGGAATAATCAATGCGCTGCCGTTTCCTGTTCCTGCTGCCTGCCCTGGCGGCAGCTTTCGCCGCTCCGGCCCTCGCCATCGAAACCAAGGCGCAATACGCCTATCTCATCGACGACGATACCGGCACCGTGCTCTATGCCAAGCAGGCCGACGCGCCGATGCACCCGTCCTCCATGAGCAAGCTGATGACAACCTATGTGCTATACCAGCGCATCAAGCAGGGGCGCATCAAGCTCGATGACAAGTTTCTGGTCAGCGAGAAAGCCTGGCGCATGCAGGGCTCCAAGATGTTCGTGCATGTGGGCGACGAGGTGCCGGTGGATGAATTGCTGAAAGGTATCGTCATCCAGTCCGGCAACGATGCCTGTATCGTGGTGGCCGAGGGGGTAAGCGGCAGCGAGGAGGAATTCGCCAAGGAAATGACGCGGGTGGGCAAGGAGATCGGCCTTACCAACAGCAATTTCGTCAACGCCACCGGTATGCCCGATGACGGGCAGATCATGTCCTCGCGCGATCTGGCTACGCTCGCGCACCATATTATCCACGATTTCCCCGAGCATTATCATTATTATTCAGAGCGGGAATTCACCTATAATAATATTCGCCAGCCCAACCGCAACCGGCTGCTGGACAGCAAGCTTGGCGTGGACGGACTGAAAACCGGCCATACTGATATCGCCGGGTATGGCATCACGCTTTCCGCTAAGGACGCCGCTTCCGGCCGTCGCCTGATTTTAGTGATTAATGGCCTGGCCAGCGACAATGAGCGAGTGGAAGAGGGCGACAAGCTCCTGCGTTACGGCTTCCGCGAATTCGAGCAGAAAACCCTGCTCAGCCAAGGGCAGGTGGTGGAGCAGGCCCCGGTCTGGTACGGCGAGGCGGAAACCGTGCCATTGGTGGCGCAACAGGAAGTGAAAGTCACGCTGCCGATCCATGCCGAGGGCGTGCAGTACAGCATCCATTATGATTCCCCCATCCCGGCGCCGATTGCCAAGGGAGCGCGGCTTGCCACGCTCAGCATTACACTGCCGGGCGCGGAGCCGATGCAGGTGCCGCTGGTGGCAGGCGAGGACGTGGCGAAGCTCTCCGGTTTTGGCCGCTTGTGGGCGAACCTGCGCCATCTCCTGCTGCACGGAAAATAAGTGCGCGGCCCGTTCATCAGCTTTGAAGGCGGCGAGGGCAGCGGCAAAACCACGCAGCTGAACCTGCTGGCGGAAAGCTTGCGCGCCCGGGGCCGCAGCGTCATCATTACTCGCGAGCCGGGCGGCACCGAAATGGCCGAATCCATCCGCCGCCTGCTGGTGGAAGGCGAGGCGGACCGGCTGGACGCGGTGAGCGAGACGCTACTGTTCCTCGCGGCACGGCACGACCACTGGCGCAACATCATCGCCCCGGCCATCAGCGCCGGGCAGATTGTGCTGTGTGACCGGTTCATGGATTCCACGCTGGTCTATCAGGGTATCGGCAAGGGGCTGGGGGTGGAGTATGTGCGTTCATTAAGCCGACTGGCGCTCGGCACGCTCCAGCCGGACATAACACTGCTATTCGATATTTCCCCCGAAGCGGGCTTGCAGCGCGCCCACGCCCGCCCAGGGCGTGAAACACGCTTCGAGCAGATGGGGCAGGCATTCCACGCGCAGGTGCGTGAAGGCTTTCTGATGCTGGCCAAAGCGGAACCGGGACGCATTCGCATTATCGATGCCGGTAAAACAATTGACATGGTAAGCGAGCAGGTAATGCGTGCCTGCGAAGATATTTTGGTATAGCTTAGCTTCAATTATTATCCACCGTCATCCCGGCGCAGGCCGGGATCCATGCCAAGCATCCGCAAGCGAATAAAATATGAGGCACTAACCTTGCCTATCATATCTACCGTGCGGAAGAACGGCATGGGTCCCGGCCTGCGCCGGGATGACAGAACAATTGAGTATGCACACACCCCGCACCAACCCTCGCCTGATCGGCCACCACGCCGCCGCCGAGTATTTCCTCCAGCACCTGCGCACCCACACCCTGCCGCATGCGTGGATTCTGGCCGGGGGCAGGGGGACCGGGAAGGCAACGCTGGCCTATCATTTCGCCCGCTGCCTGCTGGCGGGGCAGGAGGGATTGGCCATGGACGAAGCGCACCCGGTGTTCCGCCGCGTGGCCGCCGGCTCGCATGCCGATTTGCTGGTGCTGGAGCCGGAATTTGATGAGAAAAAAGAGGAGCAGAAGCGCGAAATCTCGGTGGAGAACGCCCGGGGCATCGCCGAATTCCTCGCCAAGACGGCAGGCGAGGGGGCGTGGCGGGTGGTCATCATCGACAGCGCCGATGAGCTGAACACCAACGCCGCCAATGCCATCCTGAAAATCCTTGAAGAACCGCCGCCGCGCACGGTGCTGTTCCTGACCTCCCATAATCCCGGCAAGCTACTGCCCACCATTCGCTCCCGCTGCCGCCTGCTGGCGCTGCCGCCATTGAACCCGGAGGAATATCGGCAGGTGATGCGCCTGAGCGCTCCCGAGCTGGACGGCGACACCATCAGCCGGCTGGGAGCGCTGACGCGCTACTCGCCGGGACTGGCGCTGGAATGGCAGGAGAAGGACGCGCTTATGCAATATGACCGGCTGGTGGCGCTGTTCGCACAGCTGCCAATGCTCCCGGCCTCTGCTATCCAGCAATTCGCCGATTTATTCACTGCAAAACAGATGCATACGCTCTGGCGCATGACCGGGCGGCTGCTCTCCTGCTTCCTGGAGCGACTGGTGACGAACGCGCCGGACCGCACGGAACAGGAGGCGCAATGTCACGCCAGGCTGCTGCAACTGCGTCCGCCAGGCTACTGGGCGGACAGCTGGAGCCGGACGCAGCAGGAATTTTCACTGGCGGAGCGGCTGCATCTTGACTACAAAACGGTGATTATTAGTTATTTTGAACAATTACGCAGCGAAGCGAGCCTCCCCGCCCATGCCGGATAAGCAGTTCTACATCACCACCCCGATCTATTACGTCAATGACAGGCCGCATATCGGCCATGCCTATACCTCCGTCGCCTGCGACGTGCTGGCGCGCTTCAAGCGGCTGGATGGCTATGAGGTGAAATTCCTCACCGGCACCGACGAGCATGGCCAGAAGGTGGAAAAATCCGCTTTAGCCGCAGGTGTGACACCGCAGGCATTCGCCGATACCACTTCGCAGCATTTCCGCAACCTGACCAAGCTGATGAATATCAGCAATAATGATTTCATCCGCACCACCGACGCCCGCCATATCAAGGCTGCGCAGGCGCTCTGGACGCGCATGCAGGAGCGGGGGCATATCTATCTCGGCTCCTATGCCGGCTGGTATGCGGTGCGCGACGAAGCCTATTACCAGGAATCTGAGCTGGTCAATGGCAAGGCCCCCACGGGGGCCGACGTGGAATGGGTGGAGGAGCCTAGCTATTTCTTCGACCTCTCCAAATGGCAGGATAAGCTGTTGGAATGGTATGAGAAGAACCCCGACGCCATCGCCCCGGCGGGGCGGCGCAACGAGGTGATCAGCTTTGTGAAAGGGGGCTTGCGCGACCTTTCCATCTCGCGCACCACCTTCTCCTGGGGCATCCCGGTGCCGGGGGATGACAAGCATATCATGTATGTCTGGCTGGACGCGCTGGCCAATTACCTCTCCGCCGTTGGTTATCCCGAAACGGGCGGTGAATATACCCGGTTCTGGCCAGCGGATGTGCATATGGTGGGCAAGGATATATTGCGTTTCCATACCGTCTATTGGCCGGCCTTCCTGATGGCGGCTGATTTACCGTTGCCCAGGCGCGTGTTCGCGCATGGCTGGTGGACAGTGGAGGGGGAGAAAATGTCCAAGTCGCTCGGCAACGCGGTAGTTCCGCAGGAGCTGGTAGACACGTTCGGGCTGGACCAGACGCGCTGGTTCCTGATGCGTGAAGTCCCGTTCGGCAATGACGGCAATTTCTCCCGCGAGCTGATGATCCAGCGCATCAACAGTGAACTGGCGAACAATATCGGCAACCTCGTGCAGCGCACGCTTTCGATGATTCATAAAAACTGCGGCGGCAAAATCCCCGCCCGGGATGACGGCGTGTTCGAAGCCGAGTTGCAGGAACTTTGTTATGGGCGGGTGGATATCTATCGCCGTTACATGGACCAGCAGCAGTTCCACCTGGCGGCGGAAGAAGCCCTCCAGCTGGCTAATGCCGCTAATGTCTACATTGATCGTCAGGCTCCATGGACATTAAAAAAGACTGATCCGGCAAAGATGGAACATGTTCTTTATGCGCTTGCTGAATCATTAAGATGTTTATCTATTATATTACAGCCTTTTATTCCAGAATCCTCATCTAAAATATTAGACTTTCTTTGTATTAATGATGATAAACGATGTATTGAAAGTCTGAATAAAAGCCATGCATTAGATTCAGGAAATAATATACTGATTCCACAAGCATTATTCCCTCGTTTCAGTGAAGCGCCAACTGCATGATGCTTATCGATAGCCACTGCCATCTCAACTTTCCGGAATTCAAGGATGATCTCGATCAGGTAATCGCTCATGCTCGAGAAAATGGCGTAGGATTGATGCAGACCATTTGCACCGAAATGGCGGAATTCGAGGAGGTGAGGGGGATTGCGGAGCGGTATGAGCATATTTATTGCTCCGTGGGTGTCCACCCGCATGAATCTGGCAAAACCGAGCTTGTGCCGGTGGATGAGATCGTGGCGCGCACCCGGCATGAAAAAGTAATCGGCATCGGCGAGACAGGGCTGGATTATTATTATGAGCATAGCGACCGCGCCAGCCAGCAGCAGAGCTTCCGCCACCATATCGCCGCCGCACGCCAGACCGGCCTGCCGCTAATCGTCCATACGCGTGATGCGGAGGAGGATACCATTCGCATCCTGACGGAAGAATATCGACAGGGGGCGTTTACCGGCGTCATTCATTGCTTTACCTCCTCTCAGCAACTGGCGGAGAAAATGCTGGAAATCGGTTTTTATATTTCCTTCTCCGGCATCATCAGCTTTAAAAACGCGCAAAATTTACGCGAAACAGCCAAGATCATCCCGCTGGAGCGGATGCTGATCGAGACGGATGCGCCGTTCCTTGCGCCCGTGCCGCACCGTGGCAAGCGTAATGAACCGGCATTTGTCAGCCAGGTCAATAAAGTGCTGGCGGAACTTCGCCAGTTGCCGGAGACGGACATCGGCGCGGTCACCACCAACAATTTCTTCCGGCTGTTCACCAAAGCAACGCGCCCGGAGGGCATGTAATGCGCATTATCATCCTCGGCTGCGGCTCCTCGTCGGGCGTGCCGGTGATTGGATGCAGCTGCGCTACCTGCCTGTCTGATAACCCCAGAAATAAGCGCACACGCGCTTCTATCCTGATCGAGATCGAAGGAAAGCGCCTGTTGGTCGATACCTCGCCGGATTTGCGGCAGCAGGCGCTACGAGAAGGCATCACCAAAGTGGATGCGATCATCTATACGCACGATCATGCCGATCATACGCATGGCATCGACGATACGCGCTCGTTCAATTATCATAAAGATGGCGAAATCGAAGCATTTGCAGATGCGCCAACGCTCGCGGCGCTTCAGCAAAAATTCCCCTACGCTTTCCGGCCACGCCCCGATAGGGTGTGGTATCGCCCCAGCCTTACCTTGCGGGAAATCCCATCAAATCCCTATCGAATATTCAATGTCTTAGGCATCGATATTACACCTATCCCTCAGCAACACGGCGCGATGGGCTCGCTAGGGTTTCGCATTGAGAATACGGCCTATTGCACGGATGTAAAAGAGTTTTCACCTGCATCCTGGGCTTTGCTGGAGGGGGTGGATACCTGGATTATCGATTGCCTGCGCCCCACGCCTTCGCACACGCATTCCACGCTGGAAGCTACACTGGAATGGATACGCCAGCTAAAGCCGAAGCGCGCTATCCTAACCCACATGGCGCATGAGCTGGAGTATGGTGTGCTGAAGCAAATGCTGCCGCACGGCGTTGAGCCTGCATATGACGGCATGGTAATTGAGTCTGACTGATAGCAGGCAATCTGCATAAAAGGGCAGCTTCCGTAATGCGCCCAACTATTACATAAACCTCTATTGTTATCTAATTATAATAACTTAGATTTTTTATCATTAGTCTATAATAGATTTTCCATAATATATATTATACGACATT
>CAYPEF010000072.1:0-11968 GCA_964409675.1 uncultured Rickettsiales bacterium
GCGCCATCGCCTCCACCGCCGGAGATGCAGCCGTCAGCGCCACCGGCTATGGGCTGGGCGGAATGGTTACAGGTGCTGTAGTCGGCGCTCTGATTATAGGAGGTGTAGGCGTAATCGCAGGTGGCCTTACCGCACTGGGTGCTTACGGCGCATCCGCATCTGGATATCTTTCTGGAAATGCCCTTACCATTGCCAAATCCATCGCCGATGGCGCAACAATTGCGCTGGGTGCCGCAGGCGCAGGGATTGGCGCCATTGCAGGAGGATTAGGCGGAATGGCAGGCGGTGGTCTGCTAGGCGCGGTCAGCGGCATCTTCAAAGGATCCGAGCGCGTGCGCGAGGAAGACCAGCAGTACCTGGACGCCAAGCGCAGCTTTGCCAAAAAAGGCCCGAACCCGGAACATAACCAGCTGGCCGAGAAATACGCCGCCGCCGGATATGTGCAGGCGATGACCGACATGCAATCCATGGCCGAAGCCCAGATGCAGCAAATGGCTATGATGCAGTCCATGCAGGAACAGGCCAACGCCAAAGCCAAACAGGACTTCGCCGCCAAACTGAGCGAAAAACACAAATGCTGCAAGCACACGCAACGCGCGGAAGTTTCCAAGACGGAAGCGAATGCAGCGGCGCAGTTAGGTTAATATAAGGGTATATAAATATGGCTTGGGGAAGAACACCAGTAGACCCGGAAATTCTTAGAATACAGCAAAGAGGGGCTCAGGACTTAGCGCGCGTTCAGGCTGAAGCTGCTGCAAACTTAGCAGAAGCTAATGCGCAGGCTCCTGTATTGAGAGCAGAAGCAACTACAGCCGCTTCCCTTCGTCGGGAAACCGCATTAATTGATGCTCAGGCAAGAAGAGAATTGGCAGGATTAGAAGCTGGCATAAGAAAAGATTTAGCTAAAGCAGAAGGTGGTGCAGCAAAAGAAATCGCCAGGGCAAGAGCCATGGCCCAAAGATGGGAAGCTTACTATGCAGGCCATGGCACTCGCCCGGGTGCTTTAGGCGCAGTAGGACGAGGACTTAAGAAGCCTTTTTCGTTAATGAAGGGTGCCGGAAAACTGGCCTTTGTTGCCGCTGGCGTTACCACCGCCGCCGCTATCCTCCCTAACCTGAAATTCGGCGCCAAGCGTGGCAGCGCCAATGCGGAGATTGACGCGCTGCGCGAGCAGGCCGCTGCCAGCCAGGAACCGCAGGTGCTTACGGCTGAACAGACCATGCCGATGCTGCCGCCCATGCAAGCCCCGATGATGGGCCTGCCCGAAGGCGCAGCCGTCGGCGGCGATGGCGCCAGCCTGATGGATCAATCGCCCGTGCCCGCTTCCAAGGTGGCTTCCCTCGGCGCCGACAAGATGCCCGGCGGCTTCATGCAGAAGCACAACGCCCGCCAGGAACTGGGAGCGGCCGCGCCTGCGATTTCGTAAGGGATTTGGCATATGCGTTATCCCGATGATCCTTTTCACTGGCGAAAAACGGTACGCCCCCCTGGACGCATGGGCAAGCAATCCCCTAATCACGTACCGCCGCCCATGAACGCCATGGATTTTGTAGATGCCGATAAGGCGCAGCTTCCTGATAGCTTAACGCCACGCACTTAATGTTTGGCATTCCAAGCCAAACCGCCATCCCCACCCCCCATGTGGCGCAGGACGCCCCCGGCATCGATAATTTAATGCCCACACTGTAACTCCTTACTTCCCCTCTCCCTTCAGGGGAGAGGGCGGATTTGCTTAGCATGTTTCATGCTTAGCAAATCCAGGGAGAGGGTGAAGGCGGTGCGGCTCTATCGACAGGCATTCACCCCCTCCAAGAAAAGCTAAAGCGCAAGCGCTTAAGCTTTTCTATCCTCACCCCCTGCAGGGAGAGGAGAAAGAGGGAGTCCCTCTCTAAAAAGTGGATTCCGCTGGCGTTTCGCTTTATTCGCGCTAGAGTGCATTTCACATAACATTTTGAGCGTATTATGGCTGAAACCTCTCCTACCGTCGGTTCGTTCCTGTTCGATTACCTGTATGAAAAAGGCGTGCACCATGCCTTCGGCATTCCCGGCGATTTCGCGCTGCCCACCTTCCGCTGGTTGCAGAATTCCAAGATCGAACTTTACACGATGACGCACGAGCCTTCCGTCGGCTTCGCCGCCGACGCCTATGCGCGTGTGCGCGGATTAGGACTGGCCTGCGTCACCTACTGCGTCGGCGGGCTGAACATGCTCAATTCCGTCGCCTGCGCTTATGCGGAGAAAAGCCCGCTGCTGGTGATCTCCGGCGGCCCCTCGCCCGCCGACCGCAAGCTGGACCCGCTCCTGCACCACAAGGTGCGCAGCTTCGACACACAGCGACGCATTTTCGAGGAAGTCACCTGTGCCACTGCCGTATTGCTGGACCCGGAAACGGCGGCATCGGAAATCATGCGCGTCGTGGAAGCCGTGCAGGCGCAGTGCCGCCCCGGCTATATCGAGATTCCCTATGACATCGTGGACATGCCAATCCGCATCCCCGCGCAACGCCCCGCGCCCGCGCCGGAAAGCGATGCCGAGAACCTCGAAGCGGCGCTCGCTGAAGCCTCCGCGCTGATCGCGAAGGCACGCCAGCCGGTGATCGTGGCGGATGTGGAGCTGCACCGGCACGGGCTGACCGATCTGGCGGTGGCGATTGCAGAAAAATTCAACATCGGCATCGCCTCCACCCTGCTTTCCAAAAGCGTGATCGCCGAAACCAACCCGCTCTATATCGGCGTCTATAGCGGCGGCCTTTCGGAGCCGGCCTGCCAGGAATACGTGGAAACGAGCGACTGCGCGATGATGCTGGGCGCGTTCCTGAGCGACGTCCTGCTCGGCATGAACACCGCCAAGCTGGAACGCAAAAATACCTTGCTCGCCACCACCGAGAAAATCCGCATCGGCCTGCACACATATGAAAACGTGACGCTGAAAGATTTTCTGGAAGGGCTGCTGAAGCAGGAAGGCCGCAAGCATTTCTTCAGCAACCCCAATCCGCGCGTGGAAGCCAAGCCGCTCACCGACGACGAGCGCGCGCAAGCGCTGGATGCCGAATCCTTCTTCCGCATTTTCGCCCTCACCATGCCCGAAGACGCAACCATCGTCTGCGATACCGGCGACGCGCTGCTCGGCTCCATCAGCTTGCGCACACACAACCGCGCCAATTTCCTCTCCGACGCCTATTACCTCTCGATGGGCTTCGCCGTTCCCGCCGCGGTAGGCGCGATCAAGGCCAGCCCCGACAGCCGCGTCTATGCCATTGTCGGCGACGGCGCATTCCAGATGACCGGCATCGAGCTTTCCACCTGCGCCAAGTACGGCATGAACCCGGTGGTCTGCGTGCTCAACAACGACGGCTACGGCACACAGCGCCACATCATCGACGGCCCGTTCAACAATATCCGCATGTGGGACTACACCAAAATCTGCGATTTGCTGGGCTACGGCAAGGCAGTGCGCGTACACACCAAGGGCGAGCTGGAAGCAGCACTGAAAGCCGCACCTTCCACGCCGGAGATGCAACTGATCGAAGTCATCATCCCGCGCGACGATTGCAGCCGTTCCTTGCGGCGCATGGCGCAGCGCCTGGGCGAGATGCGCGATGCCGAAAAGAAGTGAGCAGGCGCCAATAAACCCACTTCTGCGTATCCTGCCGTGGGCACTGCTGCTGGCAGCGCTGATCACCGCGCCGATGGCGTATTTCCTACCTGCCGACCTCGCCAATTGCGATTTGCAATTCTACAGCACCGCCTACCGGCTATTTTCCGAACAATTCTGGGCGGGCGATCTCTACCCGCGCTGGCTCAACGCCACCAATAGTGGCCTCGGCAGCCCAACCTTTATTTTCTATAACCCCTTCGCCGCCTATCTCTATACGTTTACCAGCCTGCTGCCGCTGGACGACCGGTACGGCATGCTGCGCTTTTATGCGACTGCGTTCATTATTTTTACCGGCGTCTTCGCCAGCTATTATCTCTGGGTGCGCGGACGATTTGGACACCGCATAGGTTTTCGCGCCATGCTGCTCTACGCGGGCTGCGGCTATTTGCTGGTAATTCTCTATAACGCTGCTGCGCTCTCCGTACTCTCATCCTTTATCTGGATGCATGTCAGCCTGCTGCTGATCGACCGCCTGCGTGAGCGCCCCTCAGCACGGCTTACCGCAACGCTGGCTATTGTCACAGGCCTGCTGCTACTCAGCCACCTGCCCACGGCAGAATGCTTCCTGCCTTTTTCCTGGCTGTATGCCGCGCATTTCTCCGGCATTCGACGCCAACCGGTACTATGGTGCGTGATGCTCGCACAGGCGCTTGGCGGCGGGCTCAGCGCGTTTTACTGGTACCCGCTCATGCTGAATGCGCCGTTCATGGATACGGCCAGTTTCGTCAGTGGCAATCTATCCTACCGGAATAATTTCTTTCACCCTTATGTGGTGTTTTTCGCTCCTTACCTTCTGCTGATGGCAGCAATCAGCGTCTTCCTGGTGCGCCGCCGACTGCCGGAACGTTACCGCTGGACGGTTCGGCGCTGGGGACTGATCTTCGCTGGTGTCCTGCTGCTGACCACGCCGCTGTCGCTGCCCCTGTGGGATCTTGTAAAGCCGCTGCAGAAACTGCAATTTCCTTCCCGCTTCTACGCCGTCCTTCTGCCTGGCTTCGGGTTGCTGATGGCCATCATGTGCCGTTTCATCCCCACGCGCTTTGCGCTGCTGACGCTTTACGGGTTTGCCCTCGGCTTCGTCGCGCTACCGCTGGCGGAAAATCAATTCACCCTCAATGCGCGCTCGCAAGAGCAACTAACACTTAAAGAACATAATGCAATTGTCTGTTTTTACGGAACTACCGCCACTACTAAGTGGATGCCGGCAGGAGAATCCACCGAGCAGATGCTGTTGCATACGCCGGAATTATCCGAAGCGGCATTTGAAGAAGGAAATGGCGCGGTACTGTCTTCCTCCACCGGCGCCGCCCTGCGCGATATAACGCTAAAGGTTAATTCCGAATCCGCCCGATTGCTGCTGAAAAACCTGTATTTCCCTGGCATTGAAATTACAGACCAGACAACCGGAAAGGCAGTCGAACCCTCACCCGCCGCCGACGGGCGCGTGCGCATTAGCCTTTCGCACGGCGAGCATGCGCTGCAGTTGCGACATCACGTGCTGGGCCAGCATACCAGCGGCATCATCAGCTTGGCGTTTCTTATAATGATCGGCTATATAGCAATACGTTACCGCCCCACCCACCGGAGTGCCGCATGACCACGCCCCTGCTTTCCGTTGTCGTTCCCTGCTATAATGAAGAAGAAAGCCTGCCCGAGCTCTACCGGCGCTTAAGCGAGGTCTGCGCGCCTTATTCGCAGTCAGGTTATGAAATCGTGCTGGTCAATGATGGCTCACGCGATCGCACTTGGCCGCTGATTCAGGAACTGCACGCGCAGGACGCGCGCGTGCGCGGCCTGTGTTTTTCACGCAATTTCGGCCACGGCATGGCACTCACCGCCGGGCTGGACACCTGCAAGGGCGAGCGTGTGCTGATCATCGACGCCGATTTGCAGGACCCGCCGGAACTTCTGCACCGCATGATGCAGGAAATGGATAACGGTGCCGACGTAGTCTACGGCAAACGCATCAGCCGCGCAGGCGAAACCTGGTTCAAGCGCGCCTCGGCCAGCGCATTTTACAAATTACTTGACCGCATGAGCGACGTGCCGATGCCGCGCGACACCGGCGATTTCCGTCTGATCAGTCGCAAGGTGGTGGAGGCGCTGAAATCCATGCCGGAAACCGCGCGTTATATCCGAGGCATGGTGGCCTGGGTGGGCTTCCGCCAGGTGCCGCTGGAATATGAGCGCAAGGAACGCTTCGCCGGCAAGACGCATTACACGCTGGAGAAAATGCTGAAGCTGGCGCTGGACGGCATCACCGGCTTCTCCAACCGCCCACTTCGCATGGCCTTCTATCTCGGCTTCCTGATGATGCTGATCAGCATCCTGCTGCTGTGCTACATTGTCTATTCCTATGCCGTGCACAGCACGGTTCGCGGCTGGACGAGCCTTGCCTTCCTGCTGGTGGCCTCACAGGGCATTCAATGGTTTCTGCTGGGTTTAATCGGCGAATATGTTGGCCGCATCTACCAGGAAAGCAAGCACCGGCCGAAATATTTAGTGCTGGATAGCATAGGCTAAGCGCTTAGCCGCCGGCATGCATGGTGCGAATCAGCTTTGAGGTGCTTTGTCCCTCGGTTAGCGCCGCCAGAATCACCCGCCCGCCATAACTTTCCACGAAAGCGCCGCCCACTACCTGCTCCTTACTGTAATCCGCACCCTTCACCAGAATATCCGGGCGAACGGCTTCGATCAGCGATTGCGGCGTATCCTCATCGAATATCACCACCATATCCACCGCCTGCAGCGACGCCAGCACCACCGCCCGCGCGAATTCGGATTGTACCGGGCGGGTGGGGCCTTTCAGTCTTTTCACCGACGCATCGCTGTTTAAGCCCACTACCAGCCGATCGCAGCAGGTCTTTGCCTGCGACAGCAGTGAAATATGACCCGGATGCACCAGGTCGAAACAGCCGTTGGTAAAACCGATAGTCTGGCCCGCAGCACGCCATCCGTCAATCAGGCGAAGCGCCTCTGCACGCGAGTGCAGCTTACCTGTCCCCTGGGTAAGGCCGCGGGTAAGCAATGCCGCGCGTATATCTTGAAGGCTTACCGTGGCCGTACCCTTCCTGCCCACTGCAATGCCGGCGGCAAGATTGGCAAGATTCGCTGCGCTTTTAAGCGGAATTCCTGCCGCATAGCAGGCCGCCAGGCAGGCGATAAACGTATCGCCCGCGCCAGAGACGTCATATACTTCCCGCGCTTCGGCCGGCAAATGCTGGTCTTGCATACCGGTACTCACAAGCGTAACCCCTTCGCGCCCGCGCGTCACAACCAGTTCGCGCAGCCGATGCGCCTGCACCAGCCGGTGCGCCGCGCACGCAATAGCTTCATCGCCATACAGTTCTTCGCCTGCTGCCTGCGTCAGTTCCTTCAGATTGGGACATAGCACTGTAGCGTCAGCATATACGGAGAAATCTCTTTTCTTTGGATCCACCAGCACCGGGATGCCCTGACGCCTTGCCATAGCAATCAACGTTGCAATGACATACTCAGAAAGCACACCTTTACCATAATCGGATAAAATAAGCGCCTGCGCCTGCGCAAGGCCCTGCTCCGCCAGCGCAAGCAATTTGCCAGATATTTTCTCAGCCAATGGAGCACTTGTTTCATGATCCACACGCAGCATATGCTGGCTGGCCGCTACAAAACGCGATTTCTCAGTCGTCGGGCGAGCGGCGTCAGTAATAAAATGCGCCTCCAGCCCAGTTTCTTCCGCCGCCAGACGCGTCACGGCCTTTCCCGCCGCATCATCGCCTATTACGGCAATCAGATTCGCCTGCACCCCCAGCGCACATAGGTTGCGCACAACATTGCCGGCGCCGCCCAGCATCATGCTTTCGCTGCGGATAGTAAAGACGGGGATCGGAGCTTCCGGGGAAATACGCTCCGCCGTGCCTTCATAAAAGCGGTCCAGCATCACGTCGCCGATGCATAGCACCCTCACCTGGCTTATCTTATCCAGGGAATTGGAAAATGAAGAGATTTCAGCTTGCAATGGCATTTTTACCCAAGTCTTTCTGCTCGTTTATTATAGTACAAATAGTGTATAAATTATGCCATATTTGTTAAATTAACGCGAATTATAACACGTAATGCGCTATGCAGCTCAAAACCAAGCAATTTTGGGACCGTTTTCTGGGGCCGGCGATTTTGCGCTGCCTGAATATAATGGCGTTTCTCGCGGGCAAAATCCTGCATAGGGACCATCGTTTCGGCAATAATGTTAAGGTAATTGCCGTCTGCAAACTCATGGGCATCGGCAGCATTATTCAATCCACACCAATGCTTAAGGCGCTTAAGAAAAAATACCCGGATTGCCACTTAATCTATTTGACGCGCTCTCCAAATGCTGCGGTATTCCACCTGATTCCGGAAGTGGACACCGTGCTGACCATCGACGATTCAACCGCCGCTAAACTGATATGCTCTACATTCCATATGCTGCGAGCACTTTGGAGAGCCAAAGTGGATATTATGCTGGACCTGGAAGTGCATTCCAATATCAGCAGCATCCTTACCATATGCAGCATGGCCAGAAACCGGCATGGCTATTTCATTAAACCCGCCGATTTCCGCATGATCGGCATTTACACCCATATGGCCTATTATAATTACCAAGCACCCCGCTATGCCATTTACCAGCAGATCGCCCGCACCGCCGGCGTTACGGATTTCGATGCCCCCAATGACGCGCTTTCTCTTACTATTCCCGCCTCCCTGTATGAGCAGGGAGAGGATGCACTAAAAAAGCTTGGCATTACCTCCCCTTATATTGTCATCAGCCCAAGCACCTCCGATCTCAGCGAAGTGCGCCGCTGGGGTGCTGTCAATTTTCGTCAGGTGATCAATGCGCTTTTGAAGCATTATCCGGACATGCATTTCTGCTTAAGCGGCACGGCAGGGGAATATGAATATCTTGCACAACACGCCGAAGGGGTTATTGACCCAGCACGCGTGCATAATCTCGCCGGACGCCTGAGTTTTTCTGATTTTGCCGTTTTGCTGAAACAATGCAAGCTGCTGATTGCCGTCGATTCCTCTCCCTTCCACCTAGCCTGCGCGCTAGGCACACCGATTCTAGCATTGTTCGGCCCGGTCAGCCCCATGCATTACCAGATACCCGAAAACCATAATATCCATGTGCTTTACAACCGGCTCTATTGCAGCCCGTGTGTGCATGTATTCGATATACCGCCTTGCGGAGGCAATAATGTATGCATGAAAACCATCACCCCGGAAATGGTAATACATACCGCCTGCGCCGCCCTTAATGGGGAACATATTCCTGACCTGGTTCACGCCGTACCTCACCTTTATGAGATTGAACATGTAGCGGTGGGAACATATACTGACTCACGCTTTAGTAACCTATGGAATGCCCAATGATAAAACATAGCAAAAAACGCCATTTTATTATAGGCACGGTGCTTTTCGCAGTATTGATAAATATAATAATTCTTGGAAAGATTGGTAACGACCTATCGAGTATCAATTACGACTCGTTTGCTGAGGCAGGCGCAGTGCGTTCAGCACTCGGTTTTTATCATAAAGGCTACCTTAAAGACTTCGGCTTAACCGATCAAAATTACGGTGGATTATATCCTGATAAAGGATGGCTGCGCGATTTTCCTGATAAAAAAGAATTCATTTATACGCATTACCCCCCGCTAGCGGAATGGCTGGATGGGTTAATGACTTATGCGTTCGGCCCTGGACAAGTACAACTATATCGGCTGCTTCCCATTTCGCTATGCCTCATAGCCATGGGTTTTCTAATGGCGCAGGTATACGATTACTTGCAAAATGAAAAACGCATGATGATTTTTGTCGCTTTGTTTTTCATATTTCCCATTAACACTTTACTGATGCATCACCTGCATGCACATTCATATCCGCTAGCGGGATTATGGGGCATGCTGGCAATTGCGATGAATTATTACAATCATCGCAGCCAGGAAACGACTACGTCTATTTCATGGAAGCATACGTTTGGCATCGGATTTCTTGCCTTTCTAGAAGGATGGCTAACATTCGATTATTTCTTTATTATTGCAGCCACGCCCTTCTTAGTATCACTGCTTTACCCTTCGAATACGCAACGCAAGCAAACACTTCTTTTTTCTCTTGCCAGCTTAGGCGGGTTTGGCGGCGCACATTTTTTGCACATAATACAGGTGGCGCTTTATTACGGAAGCATTGCCGAAGCATTGCATGACCTTCTTAGTTCCGGCATGGGAAGAATGGGGGGCAATAATACGCTTTACACGGACTGCAATAACATATGCGCCGACATTCTTAACCTTGGCCCCGTATCTTCACGAGCGGCAATCGTAATGGTGTATATGTTTTTCAACCCATATGCACCTGTGTACTGGCTGTTGCCATTTGGCTTCATCTGGGTTGGATATACGCTCTTTATGTCGCGAGGCACTATTATCCCTGACAAGGGATTACGGCTCAGCCTAGGGCAATATCAGCCCATGGCGTTGCGAATTTGTATTATTTCACTGCTCGTCAGCATCGCCTGGATGACGGTGATGGCGCAGCACGGGATGGTGCATGTTCATCTCCTAAGCCGACATTTCTTTATTACATGGTTTATTATGACAATGTTCACGCTGAAATATGCTTCAAAAGAAGCTTATACCAAGCCTCGCACCCGCCGGAGAGCAATTAAAATGAAAGCATAATGCCAGTCCACGCGGGTTAAGAATGCTAAAGCGCCACATTCTCCCAGTAGAAGATATCGCGGTCGATATCCTCGCAGTGATAAATATCCGGCAAAGGGATCATTGCTCGTAAAAAACTGTGGGTGTAGGGGAAAAAGTGCAAGTGCGGGTTGAAAGTGTATATACCTTCCCTCTCACGGGGGACCGCTAAAATCAGGCGCTTTGCACATATTCTGCGCAACTCCTGCACGGCCGCCCTTATATCAAGAATATGCTCCAAAACGTGAGTGCAAATTACAGTATCAAAAGCTCGGTCGGGAAAAGGTAACGATAGAATCGACTGCTCAACCAGGGTTACGCCAGGCAATCGGTTACGCACGGCGTCCGGTATCTGAAAGTCAACCCCCGTGAACTTGCACCCTTCAGGAAATTGCTTCTGCAGCCATTCAAGCATATACCCCGTGCCGCACCCCACATCGATAATATTGCCCGGCACAATATGTTTTGCGATAGCAGCGCGAGCCGCAGCCGTATTATCAGTCGTTTCATGGATCCGGCGTATACGCCGATAAATAGCGTCATATTCCTCGGCAGTAGCTTTATGAGCATTTTTGCGGAAATCAGCCAAATCATGAACCAGTTTGTCATATCCCCAAACCATTAACCAGCTGAACGCACGCGTATCACGAATGACCGGGGGGATCACGTCTTCCATAAACCAACGAATCATATTTGAATATTCGCGCTTCATAACCCCTCCCATTGCATACGCACATGCCACTGCTTTAGCCTGGCGATCTGTAATAATAACCTCATTGAAAGCCGTATCAGATACTTAAGATGCTTTCTTTAGAAAATCCAACGAGAAATCCTGCATCATTTCAGTGATTCATTTTTTCTGAAAATACCCCTTGACGCCCCCCTTATCTTTTGGCATACAGGCACTCCCAGCGACGAGATGCATAAAACCTTAAACAAATGGTTGACGGCATCATCCCGAAAGGGGTATAACTGGAACCTTCGACCTTAAGCCCTATCTTTTAAGTGTCTGCCGATTGAAATTGTGAAGAGCATTTAAGCGCAAGCGGTGTTGTGATGGCAACAAATCGCTGTATTCCAAGAGTCACATCATGGGTATAGCATTGATTTGTTGATATATTATTAACAGCACAATATCGCATGCGTCCATGTAATGAATAATACCATGACGCAACTATCGCCTTTGGAAAAAGGTGGATAGGTGATGTTGTGCGTGTTTCCGATTTTTGAGGTTGCCCCCTACCGGGGGTGACAAATTTGCCAGATGTTTATACATCTGACAGGATCATAACTTGAGAGTTTGATTCTGGCTCAGAACGAACGCTGGCGGCAGGCTTAACACATGCAAGTCGAACGCTCGTAGCAATACGGGAGTGGCGCACGGGTGAGTAACGCGTGGGAACGTGCCCTTTAGTTTGGGATAACCACTGGAAACGGTGGCTAATACCAAATACGCCCTTCGGGGGAAAGATTTATCGCTAAAGGATCGGCCCGCGTTAGATTAGGTAGTTGGTGGGGTAATGGCCTACCAAGCCTACGATCTATAGCTGGTCTGAGAGGATGATCAGCCACACTGGAACTGAGACACGGTCCAGACT
>CAYPEF010000073.1:0-11937 GCA_964409675.1 uncultured Rickettsiales bacterium
GCGGCGCACAGCGTCGGCCACCGCCACCAGCGCTTCCTCCTGCCCCACCACGCGGGCACGCAGATGCGCCTCCATGTGCAACAGCTTCTCCCGCTCGCCTTCCAGCATGCGCTCCACCGGTATGCCGGTCCAGCGCTCCACCACGGAGGCAATATCATTCTCCGTCACCGATTCCTGTACCATCGCGCCGGCTTTTTCCTGCTCGGCGTCCTGCAACTGCTGCATCAGGCCTGGAATAATGCTGTAGACCAACTCGCCCGCGCGGGTAAGGTCGCCCTGCCGCTGCGCCACGTCGCGCGCATGCTGCGCTTCCTCGATTTTCTCCTTAAGCTTTTTAATATCCTGCAAGCGCCCCTTCTCCGCCTGCCAGCGCTGGCCGAGGCGCTCGGACTCAGCGTTCAGCTCCGCCAGCTCCTTCTCCAGCTTCTTCAGCCGCTCCTGTGAGGCAGCATCCGTTTCCTTCTTCAGCGCCTCGCGCTCGATTTTCATCTGGATGATACGCCGGTCGATCTCATCCAATTCCTCCGGCTTGCTATCCACCTGCATGCGCAGGCGCGAGGCGGCTTCGTCCACCAGGTCGATGGCCTTATCGGGCAGGAAACGGTCATTGATATAGCGGTTGGAGAGCGTGGCAGCCGCGACAATCGCGCCGTCCGTGATGCGCACGCCGTGATGCACCTCATATTTTTCCTTCAGGCCGCGCAGGATGGAGATAGTATCCTCTACGCTAGGCTCTGCCACGAACACCGCTTGGAAGCGTCGCGCTAAAGCCGCATCTTTTTCAATATATTTACGGTATTCATTCAGCGTCGTTGCACCCACGCGATGCAGCTCGCCGCGCGCCAATGCGGGCTTTAGCAGGTTGGAGGCATCCATCGAACCTTCCGCCGCGCCCGCGCCCACAAGTGTGTGCAGCTCATCAATGAAGAGGATAATATCACCTTCCGCCGCGCTAATTTCGGTAAGCACCGATTTCAGGCGCTCTTCAAACTCGCCGCGGAATTTCGCACCCGCCACCAGCGCCCCCAGATCGAGCGACAGCAGGCGGCGGTTTTTCAGCGTCTCCGGCACGTCCCCGGCCACGATGCGCTGGGCAAGGCCTTCGATGATGGCGGTTTTGCCCACCCCCGGCTCGCCGATCAGCACTGGGTTGTTCTTGGTGCGCCGCGACAGCACCTGCATAGTGCGGCGAATTTCCTCGTCGCGTCCGATAACGGGATCGAGCTTGCCGTCTTTCGCCAGCGCGGTGAAATCCTTGGTGTATTTCTTGAGCGCCTCATACGCATCTTCGGCATTGGCGGAGGTGGCGAGCCTTCCTTTTCGCAACTCGTTGATGGCTTTTTCCAGCTCCTTCGGCTTTGCGCCCGCTTCGGAGAGGATATGTGCGGCCTGCGTGCCTGGCATCATCGCAAGCGCCTGCAGCAGGCGCTCGGCGGTGATGAAATCATCATGCGCCTTGTCCGCGATCTGCTGCGCCTGGTCGAGTACACGCGCCAGCTCCGGCGCGAGGTATATCTGTCCTGCGCCCGCGCCTTCCACCTTCGGTTGCGCGGCAATCGCCGCTTCGGCCCGCTCCAGCACCTTCATCGGGTCGGCACCACAAGCGCGAATGAGTTTGATAGCCAGCCCTTCCCGGTCATCCAGCAGCGCCAGCAGCAAATGTTCCGGCGTCAGTCTTTGGTGGGAGTTCCTGAGCGCGAGCGACTGCGCAGTCTGCACCAGCGAACGCGCTTTTTCCGTATATTTCTCAAAATCCATATGCCCAATTTGCCTTTGATTGCGTATAGTTGCAGTATTTCTATAAATATGGGATGCTGTTTTTCATGCGCAATAGATTCATTCTGCTTTTTTTGCTGCCGCTTACCTTGACCACGGTCAATGCCCACGCCGCGCCGGAACCGCTGGTAACGGAGACGCATTATACGCTCAGTTGGAGTGGCATCCCCTTCGGCGCCTGCGACATCACCGCCACGCAAGAAGGTAATAAGTTCCGCATCAACTCCGCTATCCATTTCTCCGGTGCCGCCAAGATGCTTGCCGCCCACCAGAGCGACACGGTGGCCGAAGGCGAAGGCATTGCCGGTGCCGCAGCGGCACATACTTATGAAACCTTTTACTCCACCCGCAAAAAGAAGAAACACGTCCGCCTGATCTATGCGAATGGAGGCAGCCTGACTGACCGACTGATCGAGCCGCCGGAAAATGCAGAAAAGCGCCCACCCGTTCCGGCAGAAAAATTAAAAGGCGTACCCGACCCGCTTACCTTCGTCGCCGAACTGCGCCGCGCCATGCGCGAAACACTGGCCAATCATACCAACCGTTTCAGCCTCTCCGTCTTTGATGGCCGCAGGCTCTATGCCTCCACCTGGACCATAGTCGATGAGCGCACCATTGAGCTGAATGGTAAGCAGCAGCACGTGGTTTATGCTACCGCCACGCGCAAACCCGTGGCAGGGTTCACCCAGTCAGAGCTGGATGATTTCAACGCGGATACACAGCTTAACGGTTATTTTGATGCGGATACCATGCTGCCGGTAAAGCTCACGGTGGATTTAATGATTGGCTCGCTGGAAGCAACACTGGATGCAGCCAGATAATTCAGTATATAGCGCAAGCATCCATAAAAAAACCCAGCACAAGGCCGGGTTTTTTCTTAGGCTATAAATACGTGACTACGCTTCCACGTTCACGTACAGGCGGTCGCCTTTTTTGCGCTGGAAGCTGACTTTGCCCTCTGCGGTAGCGAACAGTGTATGGTCAAGCCCGATGCCGACATTGGTGCCGGGGTAATATTTGGTGCCGCGCTGGCGCATGATGATATTGCCCGGAATCACGGTCTCGCCGCCACACTTCTTCACGCCGAGGCGTTTGCCGGCTGAATCGCGTCCGTTGCGCGAACTACCACCTGCTTTTTTATGTGCCATGGTAGTATCCTCTATTGCTTCGGCGGCGCACCGCCGTTTTCTTACAGTTTAATATCCGTGATCTTGATTTCCGTCAGGTACTGGCGGTGGCCCTTCTTGCGGCGATAGTTGTGACGGCGCTTCTTCTTGAAGATGATCACCTTGTCGTCACGGAACTGGCGCACGATCTCGGCCAGCACTTTCCCGCCCGCCAGCGCCTTCGCGCCGATCTTCACCTTATCCGCGTCACCGCCTGCGAGCAGATCGCTGATTTCCAGCTTATCCCCCGGATTTCCCTCCAGTTTTTCAACCCGAGTACGGTCGCCGGCGCCGACTCTGTACTGCTTTCCACCGTTTCTGATGACTGCGAACATCGTTAATAACTCCTGATTCGAAGGGGTAGAGGTATAGGCGAGATGCAAGGGGCTGTCAATGGGGATATTAAGGGAGCATCAGGAGGTTTGGGAATATATTGGTTATAATTACTGTCACCCCGCCGCATGGCGGGGTCCGGATACCGCCATGCGGCGGTATGGTAAGGTAAAACATTACCTTAACCTAGCCGCAGTTTACCTGAAAACCACGGTTTTCACCCCATTCAGCAGCACCCGCCGCTCGATATGGTATTTCAGTGCCCGGGCCAGCACCTGGCATTCGGTATCGCGCCCGATGGCGGCCAGTTCCTCCGGCAGGTAATGATGGTCCACCCGCGCCACCTCCTGCTCGATGATCGGGCCTTCATCCAGATCGTCCGTCACGTAATGGGCGGTTGCGCCGATCAGCTTCACGCCGCGGTCGAACGCCTGCTGATAGGGCCGTGCGCCCTTGAAGCTCGGCAGGAACGAATGATGGATATTGATGGCCTTGCCCGCGAGCTTTGCCGATAACTCCGGCGATAAGATCTGCATATAACGCGCCAGCACCACCACATTCGCGCCGTGACGCTGGATAGCTTCCCAGACCCGTGCTTCTTGGTCAGCTTTAGAGGCTACCTCTGTGGGAAAGTGATAAAATGGAATGCCGTGCCACTCCACCACCGCCCGGAAATCCTCATGGTTGGAGATCACCGCCGGGATTTCCACATGCAGTTGCCCGGTGGAAACCCGGTAGAGCAGGTCGTTCAGGCAATGGCCGTGGCGCGAGACCAGTATCACCGCCCGGCTCTTGCGCTCCTTGCTCATCATCTGCCAGTCCATAGCAAACGGCTCAGCCACCTGCTCGTAAAACCGCTTTTTTAGCGCATCTTCCGGCGGCGTCTGCCCGCCCACGGCAAACTCCATGCGCAGGAAAAACCGCTGCGTCGAGGCATCGCCGAACTGGGCGGATTCGATAATAAACCCATCATTCTGCGCAATAAATCCGGCCACAGCGGCGACAATGCCTCGCGTGTCCTGGCAGGAAAGGGTGAGAATAAAGCGCTTCATAGGGAATCAGAAAATAGTTAACGTTCGGTATCTATATTTTATGCGGCTTACGCATGCAACTATTGCTTTTGCGCCGCCTTTGCCGCTGCATCCGCCTTATTGCGCGGCAACACGCAACTCACCGTCGTCCCCACCCCCGGCTGGGAATCCAGCTCCACGCGCCCGCCATGTAGTTCCACGAAGCTTTTAACCATGGAAAGCCCAAGCCCAGTGCCGGATTTGGATTTCGATTTCGGCAGGTCGCGCTGGTCACCCTTGTAGAATTTATCGAAAACGCGCTCACGCTCTTCCAGCGGGATGCCGGGACCTTCATCGCTTACCCACAGCACCACATTATCCTCGCCTTCCGCTTTCGCGCCGAGCACGATCTTGCCGCCCGGCGGCGTGAAGCGGATAGCGTTGCTGAGCAGGTTGAAGAGTATCTGCTTGATGCGCGTCTCGTCCCCGTCCATCGCGCCGATGCCTTTCTGGCAGTCGAGCGTCACTTTCAGCTGGTGCTCGCGCGCGCGTTCGCTGGTGAGCGCCAGCACCGATTTCATCATGGCGGGGATGGTGAAATGCCTCAGCTCCAGCTGCATATACCCGGCTTCGATGCTGGCAAGGTCGAGAATATCGTTCACCAGCTGCATCAGGTGCTGCGATGACTGGTGGATGCCTTCCACATATTCGCGCTGTTTCTCATTCAGCTCGCCGAAATACTCGCGCGAAAGCAGCATGTCGGAGAAGCCGCTGATCGAGGTTAGCGGCGAGCGCAGCTCATAGGAGACATTCGCTAAAAACTGCGTCTTCAGCCGGTCAGCTTCCTGCAAGGCTTCGTTGCGCTCGCGCAAAGAACGCTCCACCAGCGTAGAATCGGTAACGTCAAGATAGGTAATCAGCGTTGCACCATCCGGCAGCGGCACGCTGGTGCAGTCCAGTACCTTGCCGTTGGCAAGTTCCAGCCGGCTGCGCATCGGCACGCGCGTATGGATGTCGGCGATGCGCAAAGCGCGGAACGCCTCCCAGTCGTCATATAGGTAAAGCGGTTTCGCGCGGTCGATCAGTGCGGTGATGTGCGGCTCTGCCCCCGCCACCTGCGCATCCAGCCCCCACAGGCTTAAATAGACCGGGTTGCTGAGCTTGAGCCTGCCGTCCTCGCCGAACACGGCGATGGCTTCGTGCAGGTGATCCAGCGTTTCGCGCTGCACGGCAATCAGCGTATTGTAGGAACGCTCCAGCGCCAAGCGGTCAGTGACATCCTCATAGGCAAACAGAATGCCGCCCAGCGCATGCGGAATGGCGATGACACGCAGCGTGCGCCCATCGGGCAGGTAGAAAAATTCCTCGCGCGGCTCAATGAGGTCGGTAAACAACTTTACCTGCGACTGCTTGAACATCTGGAAATTCGCCTGCTCCGGCAGCGCCCGCCGCTCGCGCAGCGATTCCAGCACTTCGCCGTAAGAAGGCTCCTCCTCCAGCCAGTTCTCATCCAGCTTCCACAGATTCACGAAAGCGTAGTTGAAGGATTTAAGCCGCATGTCAGGGCCGTAAATCGCCATCGCGCTCGCGGAGCTTTCGAGCAAGTCGGCCTGCGCCGACATGTAGCGCTGCAATTCTTCCTGCAGGCTTTCCACTTCGCTGATATCGTGCGCATAGCCGATCACCAGCCCTTCCTCGGGCAATGGCTGCTCATTGAACTGAAACAGGCGGCGCTGCCCGCCTACCACCAAATGGCGGCGCTCGGTACGGGGCTGACCGCTCTCCAGCGCGATGGATGCCAGCTGGCGCGCGCGGCGGTCCAACTCCGGCGCGCCTTCGCTGCCAGACTCTTCCGCAATCTCGCCGTATGCGAGATTATAGAAGCGAACGCCCAAATCGCGCCCACGCTCCCAGATCGGGTAAGGGGCCATGTTAAGCAGCGTGGAGTAATGCTTGATGTCAAGCTTGAGCTTGGCGTTTTCCTGCTGCGTGCGCTGCTGCTGGCGGGTGACGGGGGTAATGTCGTAAATCCAGATCATCACCGCCTGGTCGCGCGCATCCATGCCCTGCAACTGATGCGGCATGGCGTAGAGCATACGCGCACCGTCCAGTGATTCCAGCATCACCGGCTCGACAATGCGCCCGGCCAGCAAATCATC
Source organism: uncultured Rickettsiales bacterium (assembly GCA_964409675.1). Taxonomy (GTDB): domain Bacteria; phylum Pseudomonadota; class Alphaproteobacteria; order Rickettsiales; family SXRF01; genus CAYMDD01. The sequence continues at coordinate 6,445 of CAYPEF010000073.1, forward strand.
ATGTAGATAAAGCAGCGACACGGCTTTTTTATCCGGCATGGCGCGCAGCGTTTCACCCAGCGTGGCGGCGGACTGTTCACAGCCGAGCAGTGCATAGAAATGCGGCGCCAGCGTTTCTTCCTCGCGCTTGTAATCAAATAGCCAGTAGGCGCTTTCCATGCATGAGGCCGCCAGCGCCGGGATGAGCAGATCAGGCTCGGATTGGTTCCGCGTTTTTTTCAGGAATGCCATGTGCGCAAAACGTGAGGAGTGAATTCCGCGCAACCATAGCGCATGCATGCGCATCTGTCATCATGCCATGCAGCATTTTGCTTAGATCAAAATACATGCAGAAATAAAAAAACCGGGAAATTTTTCCCGGTTTTTTTTCGCTTCGCTTATCGCTGGTCTTCTTCCCATTCCTGCATGGGGGCTGCGTTATCCTGATCCTGCTGCTTGGGCGCTTCCACCTTGCGGGTGAGGAAAGCAGGCAGCACGTTGCTGTTATTGGGGATATCGACTTCCGGCTCGTCGTCACCTTCCATCTCTTCACCTTCGGACTCCGCCTCGGCAGCGTTCTCCTGCTGGTTCGCCTGGTTCTGCTCCTGCCAGCGGGCGCGGTTTTCCTGCATCTCCATCATCATGCGGTAATAATGGTCGGCATGCTGGAGGTAATATTCGGCGAGCACGCGGTCGCCGCCGCTTAGGGCTTCCTTCGCCTGGTTCAGGTATTTTTCGCGCAGGGCGCTGTAATTCTTGCGCGGCTTCTGCTGGCCGTAGCCATTCTGCTTCGGGTATTTCTGGTGCATGCGCCGGTTGTTGTTCTGCCCCATGCCACCGGAATGATGACCGCCTGAACCATGCCCTCCCGGGTGACGCTTTCTCATGTTGACGTTCATGCTCCTTATATCCAAATCTATCTATGCGTTAATGTTAAACAGCGGGGAATGCCTGCAAGGTCGTTCCATATGTTCAGGATGCGAAGCCCTGCTGTATTCATAATTCCGGCGACCGCTTCATGCTGGCCGATGCCGACTTCCAGCGCGGCCAACCCTCCGGGCGCCAGCGCGTGGTTCAACTGATTAGCCATTTCCCGGTAAGAGTCAAGCCCATCTTTGCCGCCGTCGAGCGCGCCCAGAGGCTCAAAATCCCGCACTTCCGGCATAAGCCCCTCAATTTCTTGCGATGGGATATAGGGCGGATTGGAAATAATAATATCGAATTTTTTATGCAACCCCTCGCTCCAGCGCCCCTGCACGAACGAAGCGCGCGCCGAAAGCCCCAGCGCCAGCGCATTCGCGCGCGCCACGCAAAGCGCCTGCGCGCTGACATCCACCCCTACCCCGTATACGCCCTTCATTTCCGCCAGCAATGTCAGCAGCAGGCACCCGGAGCCGGTGCCAAGATCGAGGATGGAGGCGGGCAATAAGCTGCGGGCGGCGCATTCTTTCAGCACCGCATCGATCAGCGTCTCGCTGTCCGCGCGCGGATCAAGCACATGACGGCTGACGCTGAATTCGCGTCCGTAAAACTCACGAATGCCTAGGATATGCGACAGTGGTTCTCTGGCGGCGCGGCGCTGGACATAGCCATCGTACTGCGCCCGCTCCGCTCCGCTTAAAAGCCTGTCAGGCATCATCAGCCATGCTTCACGGCTGGTTCCCAGCGCATGCGCCAACAGCAGTTGCGCATCAAGCCGCGCCGAATCTATACCGGCAGCCTGCAACAATTCGCAAGCCTTGCGCACCGCATCCTGCATTGCATCCATGCTATTCCACTCCGCCGGTTCCAAATGCCGGTTTGCGTATCGCCATACCACCCGCTCGGCAAGCTGTGGGCAACTTCCTACCCCAGCTCCGCCAGCCGCTCCGCCTCGTCATGCGCCTGCAGCGCGTCCACGATTTCGTGCAGGGCACTACCTTCCATCACACCGTCAATATTATAAAGCGTGAGGTTGATGCGGTGATCGGTCACGCGCCCTTGCGGGAAATTATAGGTACGGATGCGCTCGGAGCGGTCGCCGCTGCCTACCTGCTCTTTACGCGAACTGGCGCGGGCATTGGCGAGCTTCTCGCGTTCCATCTCATAGAGCCGCGCGCGCAGCACTTTCAGTGCCTTCGCCTTATTCTTGTGCTGCGATTTTTCATCCTGCTGCGAAACGATCAGACCCGTCGGCAAATGCACGATGCGCACCGCCGAGTCGGTAGTATTGACCGATTGTCCGCCCGGGCCGCTGGAGCGGAATACGTCGATGCGCAAATCCTTCTCCTCGATATGAATATCCACTTCTTCTGCTTCCGGCAGCACCGCCACCGTGGCCGCCGAGGTATGGATGCGCCCGCCGCCTTCCGTCACCGGCACGCGCTGCACACGGTGCACGCCGGATTCGAATTTCAGCTTGGCGAACACGTTCTGGCCACTGATGGAGGCCTGCGCTTCCTTGTAGCCTCCTAGCCCGGTGTCGGCAATGGAGAGCACTTCGAATTTCCAGTTCTGCAACTGGGCATAGCGCTGGTACATGCGAAACAGCTCGGCGGCAAAGAGCGCCGCTTCATCGCCACCCGTGCCGGCACGCACCTCAAGAATAGCGTTTTTCTCATCCGCTGCATCCTTGGGCAGCAGCGCGATCTGAACGGCACGCGTCAACTCCGGCAACGAACGCTCTGCCTCATAGAGCTCCTCTTCGGCCATCGCCTTCATCTCGGCGTCCAGCGCTGGGTCGGCCAGCATGGATTTGACATCCGCCACTGTGCCCTGCGCCTTGCGCAACGCCTGGATTTTCTCCACCACCGGCCCCATATCGGAAAATTCCTTGGAGACGCGGGCGAAATCCCCGCCCGCCAGATCGCCGCGCGATAGGCTGTCGCGCAGCTCATCATATCGGCGCAGCACCAAATCCAGTTTATCGTCCAGTTGCATATTAAAGTACCTGTCTCAATGCATCGGTAAGCTGCGCGCGCGCCACTTGGCGCTGTTCGCCACTGCGCATGTCTTTCCAGCTGACGCTTTGCTGTTTCAGCTCATCCTCGCCCAGCATCAACGCGATGCGCGCGCCGATCTTGTCCGCGCGCTTCATGCGCTTGCCGGTATTGCCGCGGTAAGCGACATCAATGGTAAATCCTTCCCCGCGCAGCGCATGCGCAAGCCCCCATGCCTCTTGCTCCGCCGTTTCGCCGATAGGTATAATCGCAATCACCGGCGACGCATCCACACCCGGTATACGCGCCCAGTCGATGCCTGCCAGCAGCAATCGCTCCTCGCCCGCACCAAACCCGACGCCAGGAATGCTTGGCCCGCCCATTTGCTCCACCAGCCCATCATACCGCCCGCCGGCGAGCACAGTATTCTGCGCGCCCAGCCCCTCCGTGGCGATGAATTCAAAAACGGTATGGTTATAATAATCCAGCCCGCGCACGATTTTCTGATTGACCGTAAAGGGAATCGAAAGGCGCTGCAGGCCTTCCCGCACGCGCGCGAAAAACGTCTTGGCCTCGTCGGTGAAATATTCCATCAGCTGCGGCGCTCCGGCGACGATCCGGCGGTCCCCCTCGTCCTTGGAATCGAGAATGCGCAGCGGGTTGCGCTGCAGGCGCAGCTTGCTGTCTTCGGAGAGATTTCCCGTATGCGCCGACAGGTAAGCCACCAGCGCCTCCCGGTAGGCGGCGCGGCTTTGGCAGTCGCCGAGCGAGTTCAGTTCCAGCGAGATTTTTGTTTCAAGCCCCAGCGTGCACAGGATATCCCACCCCAGCGCGATCATCTCCACATCCGCTTCCGGCTCCGGCGCGCCGAGCAGCTCCGCGCCGTATTGATGAAACTGCCGCTGCCGACCTTTCTGCGGGCGCTCATAGCGGAAAGCAGGGCCGTGATAATGCCATTTCACCGGCAGTTCATTCTGCAGACCCGCGCTTAAGAAGGCGCGCACCACGCAGGCGGTGAATTCCGGCCTGAGCGTGAGCGATTCCCCGCCACGATCCTGGAACGTATAGGTTTCCTTGGAAACAATATCGGACGTATCGCCGAGCGTGCGGTGGAATACGTCGCTGAACTCAAAGACAGGCGTCTGGATTTCGCCGTAGCCGTAGCGCTCCATCACTCCCTGAATGACGCGCGCCATCGCCCGGCGCTGGCGCGCTTCTTCCGGCAATATATCGTGCGTGCCGCGGACCGGCTGGAGTTTGGACATGGGTCTTTTTGCGATTGCTTAAAGATAGTGGTGATAGCCGAGGTAAAGCCCACTCGCAAGCACATAGGCCAGCTCAAGCACTAAGCTGATGATATTTATAGGGTTCAGGCGTTCCTTCACGACCGCCTTCAGAAGAGTGAAGTACTTGAAAAGACAGAATAACACGCAGAAGAAGAAGAACATCGGCAGTTCCCCTTCCCCGTCGATCATTACTTTTGGATTCGCCGCATAGACATAAATCCAGACCGGGGATACCTGTACAAAACTAAAGACAAACAGGTGGGTAAGGCCAGCCAGCCAGCTGACAGCAATCACCAGCCAGTGCAAAGCAATGAAAATCAGAAAAAAGCGTGAGATCATGCCGTACCGCCTGCCGCGCCGTTAACCGATTGGATAACTATAATATACCAGATAGGCGCTGCTGGTGGCCAGATATACCACCTCACCGATAATCGCCATGACACTGCAAAAATTCAGCCCCTCATACAGCACGGCACGCACAAGGATAAAATATTTCACCCCGTTAAATAAGGCGGAAAAAATAAAGAACTGCGCCACCTCCCCGCTCCAGTTGACGCCAATTGAGTTCAGCAGGGTGAAAAACAGCAGCACCGGTGAGGGGTACATGAACACCAGACCGAACACTTTCCCCCAACGCATGAAATATGCGCCCGCAATGACTGCCCAATGCACTATTGAGAAGAAAAAAGCCAGCCCCGAGAACATTCTGAATCCTCCTTGCAAGTGAGGCGACTATACCCGATCCGCACGCTTCCGCAAGGCGCCATATTTATGAGCAACATACTCTTCCACCAGTTGCTGGAATTCCTCGGCAATGCGCTCACCCCGAAGCGTGACCGCCTTTTTACCGTCGATGAACACCGGCGCCGCCGGGGATTCGCCGGTGCCTGGCAGCGAAATGCCGATATCGGCATGCTTGCTCTCGCCGGGACCGTTGACGATGCACCCCATCACCGCCACATTCATCTCCTCCACCCCGGGATAGTGCGCCCGCCAGACCGGCATCTGCGCACGCAAATAGTGCTGTATGCGCTCCGCCAGCTCCTGAAACACCGTGCTGGTAGTACGCCCGCAGCCCGGGCAGGCAGTGACCATAGGGGTGAAGCTGCGCAAGGAAAGGCTTTGCAAGATTTCCTGCGCCACCTGCACCTCCAGCGTTCTGTCGCCGTTCGGCTCGGGCGTAAGCGAGACGCGGATCGTATCGCCGATGCCTTCCAGCAGCAACGGTGCCAGCGCCGCCGTACTGGCCACGATTCCCTTGCTGCCCATGCCCGCCTCGGTCAGGCCCAGATGCAGCGCATAATTGCAGC
>CAYPEF010000074.1:0-11931 GCA_964409675.1 uncultured Rickettsiales bacterium
GCGTCGCGGAAGCGCACTTCCGCCTTGGCCGGATGGACGTTCACATCCACCTCCTCCGGCGGTACTTCAAGGTAAAGCGCCACCACCGGGTGCCGGTCGGAGGCAAGAAAATCCTGATAGGCCCCCTTCACCGCGCCGAGCAACTGCCGGTCGCGGATGGCGCGTTTGTTCACGAACACATATTGCTCCGCCGCTGTGGCGCGGTGATAGGTGGGCAGGCTGGCGAAGCCGCGCAAGTAAACACCCTCGCGCTGGGCGGCAATCGGCACTACATTAGCGGAGAACTGGCGGCCGATCAGCTGCTCCAGCCGCGTGAGCGTGCCGTCCAGCATCTCCTCTTGCGAGGCATCGACGCGGATGGTTTCCTTGCCGTCGGCGCGGAAGGTGAAGGAAATGGAGGGATTCGCCATCACGATGCGCGTCAGCATGTCCTGTGCGGCCAGTGTTTCGGAGCGCTCCGTTTTCAGGAATTTCAGCCGCGCGGGCGTGGCGTAGAATAAATCCCGCACCTCCACGCGCGTACCCGGCGGGTGGGCGGCGGGTTGCGGCGGCGTCACGTCCCCGCCCTCCACGTTCAGCACCCAGGCATGCTCTGATTGTTTGGTACGGCTGGTGAGGCTTAAGCGGCTCACTGAGCCGATGGAAGGCAGCGCCTCGCCGCGGAAGCCCAGATAATGAATACGCAATAGATCCTCGCCCTCCAGCTTGGACGTAGCGTGGCGCTGCACCGCCAGCTCCAGTTCGGATTCGCTCATGCCGCTGCCATTGTCGGTGACGCTGATCAGCTGCTTACCGCCGCCTTCCAGCACTACATCAATACGCGTGGCCCCGGCGTCGATGGCGTTTTCCACCAGTTCCTTCACCACCGAGGCCGGGCGCTCCACCACCTCCCCGGCGGCGATGCGGTTGACGAGCGTAGAGGGGAGGATGCGGATCGGCATCAGGATTGCAGATATTGCCGCGTCAGCTGCTTGCTGTCTTCCACCGCCGGCTGGTCGAACGGGTTGAGGCCGAGCAGATAGGCGGTGAGGATGATTTCCAGCGTCATCTGCATAACCAGCGCACCTGCGGCTTCTTCATTAACCATAGGAAACGAAAGCGTGCGTACCGGGCAGCCCTTATTGATTAAGGTTTCTGCTGTGGCGCGCTGCATGGCCGCCAGCATGTCGCCGATGGTCTTGCCGCGCAAACCAGCGCTTGGGCATGCTTCGCTGATGCGCCCGCCCTGACCGGCGCTTTCCTCCATCCATAAGGTGAGGCCCTTGTCGCGCGGGCCATCCAGGTAAAGTTGCAGTTGGCTGTGTTGGTCATTGGGGCCGAGGCTGATATGCGGGGTGGAGCCTTTGCCGTCCTTGCCGAGGCTCTCTGCCCATGCCTGCCGCCACCAGCGCGCCAGCCCCCACAGTCGCTCGGAATAGGTAAAGAGCACATGAACAGGATGGCCGCGCTCCAGCAGCGCGTAATGCATCGCGGCGGCCTGCGCTGCCTCGTTCATCATCTCCAGCCCGGCCTGCGCGCCGCGCCGGAGCGCCTGCGCGTCCAGTCCCATGAACATGGCTGGCAATAGCCCTACCGCCGAGAGGATGGAGAACCGTCCGCCAAGATCGGGATCATGCGTCAGGCAGGGAATGCCATGCTGCTCCGCCAGCCCGCGCAGGCGGTTAGGTTGCTCAATGCACAGGGCAAGTGCGCGCTGCGGCAGCGAATCCGTAAGACCGTGTGCCGCCAGCTCGGCAAGGATCAGGTCCATATAGGCATGCGTTTCCGCCGTGCCGCCGGATTTGCTGACGAAGAAGAAACAGCATTCCTGCACCGGCGCAGCGGCGAACAGCTCCGGCAGTGCCTGCACGGAGAGATTGTCCAGCGTATGCAGCGTATGGGTGGCAGGTTTAAGCTTCGCCAGTGCCTTGCCGCTCAGGCCCGAGCCGCCGCAGCCGACCACTACCAGATGCTTATAACGCACTTTCCACTCCGAGCTGATGCGCTTCAGCTCCGCCAGATCAACTATTTTACCGGCCAACGAAAAAATAGCGTGCTCCTGCGGCTTCGGTTGCACGCGCAATCGCTGTATTTCCGGCTGCAGCCGTGCCAGCGCCTGCTTGTAAGAGGCTTGCACGTTGCTGAGTGCCGGGGCGAGTTCCTGTGAGTAAAGCGTCGGCATGGCGGGAATATTATGGGTTCGCAGTGGGTGCGTCATGTGTCAGTCCTTTCGGTGCGCCGACCATCACCACCAGCAGATGCGCGGGGTCGATCAGGCGCTCGATCATGCGGTTAACGCCTTCTTTCGTCACCGCCTGCACCATGGCGTTGCGCTTGTCGAGGTAATCCCGGCCTAAGCCGTGCAACTGCATGGCGATCAGGAAATTGGCGACATCGGCATTGCTGTCCAGCGAGAGCAGGAACGAGCCGGTAAGGTATTGCTTGGCCTCGGTCAGCTCCTTGTCGGTGATGCCGCGGGCGCGGAAGGCCTGCAGGGCGGTTTTAAGCGTGGTAAGCGCCTCGGCCACCTGGTCGTTGCGGGTGGCGAAGCTGCCGGTCCAGGCGGCCGTATGCTGCATCGGGTCCAGCTCGGTATTAACCGAGTAGGTCAGCCCCTTCTCCTCGCGGATCGCGAGCCCCAGGCGCGAAATCAGGCTGCCGCTGCCCCCTAGGATATAATTCATCACGAAGGCGTCGAAATATTTGGGATCATTGCGCCTGATGCCGGTGCCGCCGAAGCTCACCAGTGTTTGCGGAATATCATTCTGCACCATCACCGGCGCGGTCTGCGTGGTCATAACGGTATCAGGCACCTCGGTATCCGGCTGGTAAGCGGTGGGCAAGGCGCTTAAATGTGCATCCAGCAGCGCGCTCAACTCGGCGGGCGTAATATCGCCCACCACGGCCACCAGCATGTTGGCACGGGTGAGGTAATGCTCCCGGTAGGCTGCGAAATCCTCGCGCGTGAGCGCCGTCAGGCTTTCCTTGCTGCCTTTTTCCGGCTTGGCGTAAGGGTGAATGCCGAACGCGGTCGTCTGCCACGCGCGCGCCAGCTGGTAGCCCGGATTCTGCTGCAGGCGGAGCAGCGTGCTCTGCGCCTGTGCGCGGATGCGCTCAATGGCATCGGCATCAAAACGCGGCTGGGTGAGCGCCATTCCCATCAGGGAAAAGGCTTTCTCGCGGTGCTCGGACAGGGTTTCCAGCGTAACGGTGAAATGATCCGCATCCACACTGGTGCTGAGATTGATGGCATTGGATTCCAGCGCTTCGTGAAAGGCATAGCTGTTCATCTCGCCCGCGCCTTCCAGCAGCAGATCGCTCGCCAGCTCGCCGCGCCCTTCCCTGCCCACCGGGTCATAAGCGGAGCCGGCGTTTTTAAAGAGAATCTTCACCGCCACCAGCGGCAGCGAATGCTCCTCCACCAGCCATGCTTTAATGCCGCCCGGCGTCACCACCTCCTGCACCGGCGCGGAGAGTGCGGGTAGCGGCAAGGTGAGCAGGATGATTGTCAGCCAGCTGAAAAACCGTCGTCCCGGCGCAGGCCGGGACCCATGCCACTCCTCCGGACAAGGAGAGCATTGGAGTGGCGTCATTGCTTTTTGATAATGCATAGCGGAGGGATGGCATGGGCCCCGGCCTGCGCCGGGGTAGCGGGTGGGATTACTCATGCGCTTCTCCCTCCGCAGGCAGGAGCAGGCCGGTGACGGAGGCTTCCGGTTTCAGCACCGCTTTGGCAGCTTCCTGCACTTGCTCGGGCGTGACGGCCTCGATCAACTCAGGCCATTTGGTGAACATGTCTTTCTCCAATCCGAGGATGCGCAGCATGCCCATCAGGTATGCCATCGGCTGCAAGCCTTCACGCGCATAAATGGCTTCAGCTTTCAGCAGGCTCTTGGCACGGATTACCGCTTCGACGGGAATACCCTGCTTCAGCGTCTGATCCAGAAGTGCATTGATTGCCGCTTCCAGCTTCTCCGGGCTGACATTGGCGGCAGGCACGGCATTGATTGCGAACTGGTCCGGTCCGCGTGAGAAACCGCCATACTGCGCGCTGATGCTGGTGGCCAGCTGCTGTTTCACCACCAGTTCCTGATATAGAATGCCGGTGCGCCCCGCGCCCAGCACCTGCGCCAGTACCATCAGCGGGAAGGCGTGCTGCGTGTCGCCGTGCACCAGGCTGGGGGCAAGGTAGCTGCGCTCCCATATGGGCTGCTTGACATTAGCATGCTTCAGCGTCAGGTGCCGTTCGGTGCGGGCAGGCGGTTCTTCCTTCCAGATGCGCTCCGGCACCGCGCGCTTGGGCAGGCTGCCGTAATATTTTTCCGCCAGCGGGCGGATTTCAGCGGCGCTTGTATCGCCGGAGATAACCAGAATGGCATTATCGGGATGGTAGTATTTTTTATGGAATGCCAGCACGTCTTCCGGCTTTAGCCCGGCCATTTCATGCATCCAGCCGATGACGGGGGTATGGTAGGGGTGATTGAGAAAGAGGGCTGCGTTCATCTGCTCGGAAAGCAGCGCCTGCGGGTTGTTATCAGTGCGCATGCGGCGCTCTTCCATGATCACTTCGCGCTCTTTCAGCGCCTCCTTGGGATCGGGCTTTAAGCCCCGCATGCGGTCGGCTTCCAGCTCCATGGCAAGCGGCAGCTTGTCCTTGGCGATGTTCACATAATAGCCGGTGGCGTCGTAATTGGTGAATGCGTTCTGCTGGCCGCCCTGCGCGGCGATCAGGCTTTCATACTGGCCTTGCCTGAATTTCTCCGTGCCCTTGAACATCATATGCTCATGATAATGCGCGAGGCCCGATTGCATCGGCGGGTCGTCGGCGGAGCCGATGCGAAACCACAGCATATGGCTCACCGCCGGCACGCGGTGGTTGGGGATGACGATCACCTCCATGCCGTTTTTCAGGCTGAAGCTTTCCACCGGCGGCAGCGTATCGACGGCGAAGGCGGAGAGCGAAGCAAAAAAACTGATAACCGCCGCGCCTGCCAGCCAAGCCTTGCGCAAGGTTCCCCCACCCTGCCTCCCCCGCAAGCGGGGGAGGTGATGCATAGTCCACCCGCTTGCGGGGGGATTCAGGGGAGAATCGTGCTTCTGTATAAACCGCATCAGAAAATCTTGCTGAGCCAGCCTTTGTTACGCGGCTGGACGGTGGGGGTTTCGCCTTCCGTCACCGGCTTGCCGGTTTCCTTGTTTTCGCTCAGGCGCTCTTTTTCCTTCGGAGCATCGACCAGCGGCTCGTTATGGCCGGGTTCACGGATTTTATCGAGCATGGATTTTTCCGACGGGTCGACATTATCGCCGTAATCAGCGCGCAGTTTGTCGCGGATGGAGGCATCCGCTTGTGCGGCGCCGGCCTTGCGCAGGAAGCTGGCGTCGCCGTTGCTGCCGGAGGGCGTGCCGGCATCGCTTACTTTCACGCCGGTAACGGCGGTGCTGGCGGAGCCGGGGCGCAATCCGCCGCTATCCTGCTCACCCATCACCAGTTCCCTGGCCTGTTTTGAAGCCGGAACGTCGGAGCCGGAGACGCTGTTGCCTTCAGCGGGCGGGCGCAGCGAGAAATCGGGCGGCACGCTGAGCGGCGGGCGGGCGACGACGCGGAATTCATCCGGCGCCTGGCGGCTGAGGCCAAGCGTTTCCTTGACACCGCCGTCGCAGGCGGAAAGCGCGCCAAGCGAAGCGGCGCAAAGCAGCAGATGAGAGAATTTCATGCGGGTTCCTTTATGCGCGAGGGTAGAAAGCTTTCGATGCACAGTATAAACACTCCGATGCAGATGGCGCTGTCGGCCACGTTGAAGGCGGGCCAGTGATAGCCGTAGGCGTGGACGTCCAGGAAGTCAAACACTGCCCCCAGCACCAGCCGGTCGATGATATTGCCGAGCGCGCCGCCGATCACCAGGCCGATGGCAAGGCTGGCGAGCCTTCCTTCCGCCTTTCTCAGCCACCCGTATAGCACAAGCGCAATTACTGCCGCAATCGCTATCAGGATAAAGCGCCCCGCCCCCTCCGGGTTGGAGAACATGCCGAAGCTGACGCCGTGGTTCCACACGGAAACGAGGTTAAAAAACGGCAGCACCTCCACCTGCCCCCGCTCCGGCAGGCGAAAGATGCCGAGCAGGTAATGCTTGCTCAACTGGTCGAGCGCAATCATGGTGGCGGCCATCAGCAGGCCCAGGCGGTGGAAGGGGTTGGATATCGGCATAGGTTACTCTGGTGTATATCAGGGCCGCGAGTCTAGAATGCTTCTTGCTTCCGTGCAATCCCGCTCTATCTGCGCCTTCAGTTCCTCCAGCCCGGCAAAGCGCCGCTCGGGCCGCAAGTGCCGCACCAGCTCCACCCGCAGGCGCATGCCATACAGCTCTTGCGACAGGTTGAAGCAATGCACCTCCAGCAGCGGCGCATCTGCCTCAAAAGTGGGGCGAATGCCGAGATTGGCCACGCCCTTTACCCATTCGCCTCCCGGTAATTGCACCCGCACCGCATACACTCCGAAAGCAGGCGGCATCACCGGCGGCAGGCGGAGATTGGCGGTGGGAAAGCCAAGCGTGCGCCCGCGTGCATCGCCATGCAGCACCCGGCCTTCCAGCCTGTAAGGTCGCCCCAACAGCTGCGCCGCCTCTGACATTTTTCCTGCGCCGAGCAGCGCGCGGATGCGGGTGGAGGAGCATGCCTCGCCCGATTCATCGCGCAATGTCGGCACGCAAGTAAAGCCGAAGGGTTGGCCCTGCGCCAGCATCTGCGCATTCCCGGCGCGGCCCTTGCCGAAGACGAAATCCTCTCCCGTCACCACATGCCGCGCCCTTAGCGCCTGATGCAATACGCGCGCGATAAATTCCGCCGGGCTGAGCGCGGCGAAGGCGGCGTTGAACCGCTGCAAAAACAGCGCGTCGATGCCCATGCCGCGCAGCAGCTCCAGCTTGACATGCAGCGGATAGATGCGCAGCGGCGGCTGCCCCGGCGCAAAGAAGGCGCGCGGATGCGGCGAAAACGTCAGCACCGCCGCCGGAACGCTGGCCTCCTGCGCCAGTTTCATGGCCGTGCCAATCACTGCCTGATGGCCCAGATGCACGCCGTCAAAATTGCCCAGTGCAATCACGCCTCCCCGGAAGCGTTCTGGCAGATGGGTCAGATCGCGAAACAGCTGCATCAGCCGCGCGACGGTACTTTGACGGTTGCCTCGCCCTCGATCACGTTTTTGCCTTTGACCGTGCAGATGGTGGACAACACGCAGCGTTTTTTCTCGGGGAGCAGTTCTTTCACGGTAGCGGTGGCATAAACCGTATCGCCCACATAGACCGGCGCGAGGAATTTGAGTGTCTGCCCGAGATAGATCACCCCCGGCCCCGGCAGCCGGGTGCCGACCACGGCGGAAATCAGGCTGGCGGTCAGCAGCCCGTGCACGATGCAGGCGCCGAACGGGGTGGTCTTGGCGTATTCCTCATTCAGGTGCATCGGGTTGGTATCGCCCGAAACGCCGGAGAAATTGCGCAAATCGGTCTCGGTGATGGTACGCGAGGTGGTAGCGCTCATGCCCACCTTCAAATCCTCGAATTTATAGCCTTCGATAGCGGAGAAATCGGTCATGCTTAATGCCGTGTCTGCTGGTGTGTGCCGGGCTGCATGATACCGCGAACGATCTGCGCAGTTACCGAGTTTTTTAGATCTTCGGTGAATACCGGTGCGGTTACTTTACGCAATATTTCGCGCACCGTCTGATGAACGGTGGATAAGTCTGCTGATATTACTTTTCTATTTATGAGTGTCATTTGTGAGGAATTCATTTCTTTAATGCTTCTGATAATCGCTATACTTATGAAAGCACGCAATTCAGATGTCATTGGTTTACCCTCGAACGGGTCAAGCGCTCTGCCGATAGTATTCAGCAATTCACTTGCTGGGTTACGGTTTAATAAGGTAACGGCTTCTTTAAATGCCTGGTGGAAATCTGCCTCAACCTTGCTGCGCGGCGAGGTGGAAGATGCCAGCGTCAGGCGCTGATACCAGACGGAAGGATCTTCATCCATAGCGGGCTTAAGGAAGGTGTTTATCGGGCTATACCCTTTGTCCTTCATGGCATTCGTTATGGCTTTTAGGAGCGTTAACCCTTCAACGGAGGTCTTGCTGGAGTTGGAGTAATCCACTTCCAGTACTAGATGCTGTCCATGCGCCGGATGATATTCACAAGAAAGCACGGCGAACATATTATTATATTCGCAGGCATGCTGATTAAGAATTCCTTCCGTAACAGGAGCATATGCTGATTCCCAAGGTTGCATGACTTAGGCTCCAGATATAGGAACGGCGGCTGAAGCATTGTCTGACCGCAGATTTAGGTAAATCAAGGTCGGCGCAGAGATATAAAGCGAAGAGTAAGTACCTACCGCGATGCCGAACACCATCGACCAGGCGAAGCCCTTCAGCACCTCGCCGCCCCAGATACCGAGCGATAGTGATGCCAGCAGTACGGTAGAGGCGGTGAGCACGGTGCGCGAAAGTGTCTCATTGATGCTTAAGTTCAGCAGGTCGTGCACGCTCATTTTCTTGAATTTGCGCATGTTTTCGCGGATACGGTCATAGATCACCACCGAGTCGTTGATCGAATAGCCGATGATGGTGAGCACCGCCGCCAGCGCGGTGAGGCCGAACTCGAAATGGGTGACGGCGAAAAAGCCCAGCATCATGATACTGTCATGCAACAGCGCCAGGATCGCCCCTACGCCATATTGCCACTCGAAGCGGAACCACACATAGCCCATGATGGCGGCGAAGGAGAGCAGCACGGCGAGGATGCCGGATTGGATCAACTCCTGCCCTACGGTGGGGCCGACATAATCGATGCGGCGGTAGTCGATATTGGGGTCGATCTTCGCGGCCAATACCTGCTTCACCCGCGCCACGGCGGCGGATTGCTCTTCTTCCTTGCTGGTCTGGGCGCGGATGATGACATCCCGGTCGGAGCCGATATTCTGCAGCGAGACTTCGCCAAACCCTTCACCGTCGAACGCTTCGCGCATCTTGGCAAGGTCGGCGGGCTGCTCGGTGCGGATTTCCATGAGGATGCCGCCGGTAAAATCAATGCCAAGGTTCAGTCCGTGATTGAAAATCAGCCCCAGCGACAGCAGGGTCAGCGCGATAGAGACGGTAAAGCCGATCCAGCGCTTGCCCATGAAGTCAAAGCGGGTTTCATGGGGAAAAAGGCGAATCGGGAAGCGGGCCATGCGAATGCGTCCATGCTGCATTAAAGCAGCGATTTATCGGTTAAAATCGATGAGATATATAGCATAGGCGCCGTAGAGGGCAATCAAAAGCACGCCGGTGAGCTTGGGGGCGCGGACTGCTGGCGCAGTAGAGAGTAGTGCTGCCGTAATAAAGGCTATCGGCCAGTACCATAGCAAGGAACGCTGGTAATGCAGTGTCACCGGAACCGGTGCCAGCAGGGCGCACAGAGCGGGCACGGCCAGCCCGGCCAGCAGCGCCATGCCGAGCGTCAGCCGCGCTGCCTGGCTTTGGAATGTATGATGCCGATGCATGGCCGCAAGTTGCGCAAACAGGGGAATCGCCAGCGTTGGCCCCAGCAGGGTAGCGCCGGCCACGGTTTCGGTACGCTGCATCAGGTGCATTAGCCGCAGAATCGCTTGAGTCATGATATCGGCGGAGGTCAGCAGCAGGCCGAAGCCAGTGAATATATAGGCCACCGCGCACCACAGGCAGGGCTTGGTATCTGTATTGAAATAAATCTGGATGATGGTGCCGGGAGGCGTTTCAGGGATGCAGGCGCGGCAGCGGCGAATGCCTGCCAGCGTCGCTGCCAGCACGGCAAGCAGTACCAGGCACTCTTCCCGCGATAGCGCGCTGTCCTGCGCCAGCAGGCAGAATGCGAGTGCTGCGTTAACCAGGAATACCCAGGTTTGCCGGCGTGGTGCCGCTGCGCCTGCCCATAGCAGAAAGCCATATACCGGCAGCAGCAGGAACAGGCTGGCACCGGTGGCCGCGCCCAGTGCCAGCTCCGGGCTGCCGTTCAGATGGGCCTGCGCGCAAACTACCAGTACCGGCGCCGCCAGCGCGGCGGAAACGGCGGCAATAGGGGCGCCGCTGCGGTTTCTCAGAAATGAAAGGCTATGCGCGAGCAGCCCCGCGCCGCGCGCCAGCACAAAAGACCCCGCCATCATGATGGCGAGCGCAAACCCATAAACAAAAGCGGTTAGCATGTAAAAAACAAGGGTCTGGATAGAGAAGGCGACACTCTAGCCGAGGAAAGGGTTTCCGTAAATGCTTCGTCGGGCTATATAGGAGATGTATTTTAAGAATATTTATGCCTGAGCTGATCCTTGCCTCCTCCGACCCCGTTTTTCTCCATGCCCTGCGCGAAGCGCTGGAGCCGGACTGGCGTATTCATACCGGACCGCCGGCGGAATCGCTAAGTGGCGCGGCGGTGCTGGTGGCGGATGTGCGGCATGATAATAAATTGATTAATAATGATTATCCAATGCTCTTGGTCGGGACTTCCGAAGAAAGCAAGGCCTCGGAATGCTGGCTTGCGCCGCCCTTTTCACTGGCGGAGTTGCGTAACCGGTTGCAATTGCTGCTTTCCCGGGGCTATACTGTAGCTCAGTCAGGCCGGATGGTTACTCCCGGAGTGGTATTTTGGGCGGCGGAGCGCCGCATCGGCGGAAGCGTGAGTGTGATGCTGACCGAGAAGGAAACCCTGCTGCTTTCCTGCCTGCTGGATGCCGAAGGGCAAAGCGTGCGCCGCGAAGAAGTGCTGCAGCGCGTCTGGGGCTACAGCGCCGAAGCCGACACCCACACGCTTGAAACGCATATCTACCGCCTGCGCGCCAAGTTGAAGGAGCTGGGGCTGGAGGCGATGATTGAAACCACCCCGGATGGCTATGCGCTGGCGGGCTTAACGAGTGAATGAATTAACCTGACCATGACCGCTTCCCCCTTCCCCGCCGCGCCGGATGCGCGCACCCACTTAATCGGCCTCTCGCGCGATGAGCTGGCGCAAGCGCTCGCCGCGCATGGGTTCCCCGCCTTCCGTGCTAAGCAGATCTGGCACTGGCTCTATGCCAAGGGCGCGACGGATTTCGCGCAGATGACCACCATCGCCAAGCCCGACCAGCAGAAGCTTGCCGAGCATTTCACCATCGCCCGTCCCGCCATCGAGCGCGATTTAACCTCCTTCGACACCACGCGGAAACGGTTGCTGCACTTCCCGACCGGCAACGGTGTGGAAACCGTGTTCATCCCCGAGGAAGACCGTGGGGCGCTCTGCGTTTCCAGCCAGGTCGGCTGCACCCTCACCTGCTCCTTCTGCCACACCGGCACCATGCCGCTGGTGCGCAATTTAAAGCCCGAGGAGATCGTCTCGCAGGTATTAACCGCGCGCGACCATTTGGGCGAATGGGCGAAGAAGAGCGAAGACAAGCTGTTTACCAACATCGTGATGATGGGTATGGGTGAGCCGCTCTTTAATTATGACAACGTCGCCAAGGCGCTCAAAATCATTATGGACCCGGAAGGGATCAGCATTTCCAAGCGGAAAATCACCCTCTCCACCTCCGGCGTGGTGCCGATGATCGAGCGCTGCGGGCGCGAGCTGAACGTGAACCTCGCCGTATCGCTGCACGCCGTGCGCGATGATTTGCGCGATATTCTGGTGCCGTTGAACAAGAAATACCCAATCAAGGAATTATTGCAGGCCTGCCGCGATTATCCTGGCGTCTCCAACGCGCGGCGCATCACCTTCGAATACGTCATGCTGAAAGGTGTGAACGACACGGACGCCGACGCGCGCGAGCTGGTGCGCCTGCTGAAGGGTATCCACGCCAAAGTGAACCTGATTCCCTTCAACCCCTGGCCCGGCTCGGAATACGAATGCTCCAGCAACAACCGCATCCGCGCCTTCGGCGACCTCCTCAACGCCGCCGGCTTCTCCAGCCCGGTGCG
>CAYPEF010000075.1:0-5336 GCA_964409675.1 uncultured Rickettsiales bacterium
ATCAGCACATAGTCATACTCCTGCCAGTGGCTGATTTCGGCGGCGGCTTTGCTCATGCGTTTTTGCACCACGTCTTCATTGTCCTGTGCGCGGGCGCGCAGGCGGCGCTCCAGTTCGGCCATGGAGGGGGGGAGGATGAAAACGCTGACCAGATCGGAGCGGTTCTTGGCGGCGAGCTGGCGGGTGCCCTGCCAGTCGATGTCGAACAGCACGTCGGTGCCGCGAGCGATGTGGGCTTCCACGAAATCGGCGGGGGTGCCGTAACAATTGCCGAATACCACGGCGTGCTCCAGCAAATGCTCATGCTCCACCAGCTCGTTGAATTTCGGCTGATCGACGAAAAAATAATCGCGTCCGTCCTGTTCGCCGGGGCGGGGCGCGCGGGTGGTGACGGAGACGGACATTACCACATGGGGAATTGCGCCGTCATGGCGTTGCTTCTCCAGCAGCATGCGCGACAGCGTGGTTTTTCCCGCGCCGGAGGGCGAGGAGAGGATGAACATCAGGCCGCGACGGCGCAATTGCATGCTACATCCCGTGCATGGAATGACCATGCGCAGGTTCTACATCATGCGCGCGCACTTTCGCTTCCGTTTTAATGTCACCGGTATGCTCGAAATGCAGGATAAGGGGCACCGTGTCACCTTCCTTCAGTTCATGATTCAGCTGCAGCAGCATGATATGCAGCCCGCCGGGCTGCATGGCAACCGTTTCGTTGGCGGGAATGGTGATGGATTTGACTGCGCGCATCTGCATGACATCGCCCTGCATTTCATGCGTATGCAATTCAGCGCTGGCAGCAGAAGGCGTTTCCGCGCCGGTCAGCGTGTCGGGCTGGTCAGCATCGTTTGCGATGGTTACGAATGCCACCCCGTTTTTAACGCCCTTGAGCGAAGGCGGCGCCCAGGCTTCAGTAATATGCACGGATGCCGCCAGTGCCGGCGCAGGCGCATGCAGGGCGCCGGCCAGTAGAACGGCAAGGAAAGGAAGGGAGCGTATCGGTTGCATATAATCTCGGCAGTTAATGGAGGTGAGGGCGGATGGCATCAAGCAGTTTCTGTTCGGGGTCGCTGTGGCTGAAATGGGTGAGGTAGGAACCGTCACGGTCCATCAGGTAAATGAAGCCGGAATGGTTGACAACATATTCTTTATCCGCGGGAGCGGAGGGTTTTTCATAATAAACTTTGTATGCCGCTGCCGCCTGCGCCACCTGTTCCGGCGTGCCGGTGAGCCCCAGGAAGGAGGGGTGGAAATTCTGCATGTATTCCTTAAGGACGGCGGGCGTATCGCGGGCGGGATCGACGGTGATGAACACGGGCTGCACCTGCTGCGCCTGCGCGCCAAGGCTATTCAGCGCGTTGGTGATGGTAAGCAGGCTGGTGGGGCAGATGTCGGGGCAGCTGACGAAGCCAAAATAGACCAGCTGGAGCCTGCCGTGCAAGTCGGCGGCGTGCACGGTACGTTCGTTCTGGTCAGTGAGGGTGAAATCGCCGCCGATGGCGGCCTTGCCGCCAACCGGTTCCGCCTCCCGGGGAAATTCCAGGCCGGGGCCGCGCGTGAGCCAGAGATTATAGGCGGTCAGCCCCAGCACCGTGAAGGTCAGGGCATAGATGAAACCTTTGCGCATCAGCGGTTTACCAGTTCGTGGTAATCCTGCATCAGCTGTTTAGTGATAGGCCCCACCTCGAAGCGCATGTCGTTGATCTGGCCGATGGGCGTCACTTCGGCAGCGGTGCCGGTGAGGAAGATTTCTTTCGCCTGGCGGATTTCATCCGGGGTGATGTGCCGCTCCACCACTTTAATGCCGCGCTTGCGTGCCAGTTCCATCACAGTGCGGCGGGTGATGCCGTCGAGGAAGCAGTCCGGCGTCGGGGTGTGGAGTTCTTCGTTGATCAGGAAAAACACGTTGGCGCCGGTGGCTTCGGCTACATAGCCGCGCCAGTCATACATCAAGGCGTCGTCGAACCCGGCCTGCTCGGCGGCGTGCTTGGAGAGGGTGCAGATCATGTAGAGGCCGGCGGCTTTGCTAGACGTCGGCGCGGTGTTGGGGGCAGGACGCGCCCAGCTGGAGACTTGCAGGCGTAAGCCCCGCTCCTTCGCTTCTTTCGAGAAATAGCTCGGCCATTCCCAGGCGGCGATGGCGACGTGGATTTTGGTGGCCTGCGCCGCCACCGCCATCATCTCGCTGCCGCGCCAGGCAACGGGGCGGATATAGCCGTTGGTAATGTTCTGCGCCTTCAGCACGGCGAGCGTGGCCTCTTCCATCGCTTCTACGCTGTAGGGGATGGTAAAGCCCAGCAATTCGCCGGATTTCACCAGCCGCTCGGTATGTTCGCGCAGCTTGAAGACCTTGCCGCTATAGGCGCGTTCGCCCTCAAATACGCTGGAGCCGTAATGCAGCCCGTGGGTGAGCACGTGCACCTTAGCCTCACGCCAGGGAATCAGTTTTCCGTTCATCCAGATAACGCCGTCGCGGTCGTCGAAGGGGATCAATGCCATATTCTTAACTTTTCTGTTTTACCATAATTGCTGACAGCTGGCATCCGTATGCCTTCTCGCCGCGCAAGGTGGCGCGGCGGTTGCTGAAGAAGGTATCTTCCTCGAAACATGTGTCGTTCGCAAGCATATTTACGTGGTTTATCTGTGATTTCTCCAGCTGGTGGGCGACGAAGGAGGGCAGGTCGAACATCCAGTGGCCAGCTCGGGCGGCGGGCAGGAAGAAGCGCGCATGCGCGGTGCTGGCGGCGGTGAAGCGTTCATAAAACTCCGGACCGACCTCGTAGCTTTGCTGCCGGATGCAAGGGCCGATGGCTGCACGGATATGCAGGCGCCGCGCGCCGAGCGATTCCATGGACGCCACCACCGATTCCACGATGCCGGCAAGCGCTCCCTTCCAGCCCGCGTGCGCCGCGCCTACCACACCGGCCTCGGCATCCGCCAGCAGTACCGGCGCGCAGTCGGCAGTGGTGACCGAAATGGACAGGCCGGGGACGTTGGTAACGATGGCATCCGCTTTCGGGCGGTCTTCAAATTGCCAGGCAGCGGTGGCGATGACGGTGTCCGCTCCATGCACCTGCCAGGCTTTGAGCGGTGCTTCCGTACCCAGATGCGCGCCGATGCGGCGCATATTCTCATTGACGCAGCCCGGGTCGTCCCCGGTGCCGTGGGCACAGTTGAGGCTGGCAAAAATGCCTTCGCTGATCCCATCCTTGCGGGTGAAAAAACCGTGGGAAATGCCGGGGAGGGTAAGGAGAGGGCTAGGAAGAGCAAGCATGGGCGTTTAAACCATCAGTTAAGAAAAATAGGAAGAAGGAAGGGTAATATATTGATAAATATTATAATTAATAGGGATTCGATGGGGGAAAATTAATTCATTAATATATGGTGTTATCGGCGCTAATGCAGTAATTTATTATAGTCCTTATACTTTATCGGTTGGAGAGCCCTTCGGGCAAGCGGCTACTGGCATTGATGATGAAGAAACGAATGGAAATACGGTAATGACCGAAACAAATGCGGATGAAAAAGTTCCCTCCCTGTCGGCGCTCATAGATGAGCTGGCAAGGCGGGGAGTGTTGACGGTCAAAGGCGAACCTATTGACTCGGGCGCACTAAAAAAAGAACTCAAAGGCAAGAATGTCGCCGTTTCATTCGGTTTTGCCAAGTGCCAAGGGTTATGCCCATATATTAACGATAAGCATGCAGTACTGGAAAAGGCGGCGCAGGATAAAAGCAAGTTCGTCAGTATTGTGATTGATGTGGCACCCGACCTTGATAATCAAAATAATAAAACCCGCCAGGCCTATGTGGATGACGTGATCAACAAGGGCAGCAGACAGCATGATGTAAAAGGATTTTTCCCTAAGACCGTTGATGACGCCGATGAACTTCAGGGATTCATGACGCTCTTTACCGTGGGCGGCGGGGCACATTCAGGCGTTATCACTCTTTACGATAAAGAGGGCCAATATGTTAGCTCTAAGGATGCAGAGCACGAAGATGCCCAGGCATTTAGAAAATGGGGTGAAGAGCATTTAAATAAACCGGCGCGGCAGCCGGAGAAGTCTTCTTCAATCTTGCAACATCCTGCGGTGATAAAGGCCGGACAGGCACTGGCCGCACATGTGATGGAAGACAACACTGCCGCCTGTCCGGCGGCTTCGGGGAAAAAGCATGGCAGAATTGCCCGCACCTCCATCTGATCACACCGCTTCGCACGCGGATCATACGCTGCATTACTTACTGGCTGGCACTTCGCTTGTGGTCGGGGGCATAATTCTTGCGCCTTATACACTTCCCGCTTCTCAGGACCCAAGAGAAGCAAACATGGCGCTGCAGATAATGAGCAATATGCAGCATGCCGGGTTCTCCAAAGGGCTGGCAGGTGCACTGAACGGTGTAATCGGCTCGGTTCCGCTGATTGGTGGGACACTGGCTTCCGGGGGGATGGGAACGGCAACCGCTGTCGGCGTGCTTGGTATTGGCGGGGTACTGCTGGGCCGTTTTATCGAGAAAAAGCAGGAGGGAAAATCCGCCATTAATTGGGGGAAGCTGATCAAGTACGGCTCGATGCTCTCCAGCGCATTGGTGGCATTGCCGTATGTACTGACCGGCATCAGCATCGGCGTGGCCTATATGGCGTATGCGTTCGGCGATCTGGATCTGGCGGTATCCGCCGGGAAATTCCTGTCGCGCACCCTTGGGACCGTTAATTCCGCTGCTGCTACCAGCGGGTTGAGCGGCGCATTCGCGGCATTGCCGCATCTGGTAACGTGCGGCGCGCCAATGGTGCCGGCGCTTGTATCCATCGTATTGGGAGAGCGTGAAAAATTCGTCTCCTCTCAAATGCCTCCTGCCAGCGCGCAAAAATATTCGGACGGCTCCATTCTCATGGAGATCGAGGCGGACAAGCCGCTTGCCGTGGGACAGCCGGCGCTGGTGCGGCTGCGCATGAAGCACCGCGCCACCGGCGCGCCGCTGACGCCGGATGAGCTGGCGGTGGTGCACACCAAGAAACTGCATGTATTTATTACCGACAGTTCATTGAGGGATTACCATCACATTCATCCCGAGCCGACTGGTGAGCCGGGCGTGTTTGTTTCGTCTTTTACGCCTCAGACCGCCAACCGCTACAGCGCCTGGGCGGATTTTACCACCGTGCGCGACGGGCAGAACCATAAGCTCAAGGCTGATATTCAGCCTGCCGCCAACCGTTATATCCCCGCGCCTTCGCGCAGTAACAGCCAGGTGGAGCAGGGCGGGCTGCATTTCGACTGGAAGAATCTTTCACCCTTGCGCAAGGGCGAAGCCAGCGTGGTGGAGGTGACGATCAGCGA
>CAYPEF010000075.1:5436-11905 GCA_964409675.1 uncultured Rickettsiales bacterium
AGGTTCAGCGGCGCGCGGTTTTGAGTTTTTTATATAATTCCGGATACGTGGACGGCAACTTTTTTGGCGGCCAGCGCAGCTTCAGCGGGCGTTCGTTGAATTCCGCATCCGGCAGGAATTCGTCTTTCTTTTCCGCATAGGCGCGCTCGGCTACGTAGAGGACGGATTCGCACTGCAGATCGTCCTGTTTTCGCCCGGGCGCGAAATCATAAGCTTCCGCGAAGGCAATGGCGTCAAGGACGGCGGCACGAAAAGCGTCCTGTCCCTGTGCGATCAGCCAGCCGCGAAACGCCAGAAAACTTTGTGTATCCGCGCCTGCACCGAGGAGCGTGGCCACCGCCAGCAGTTTTTCCGTGCGTAAACTCCGCACGCAGGCCTTCATCTCGCGGTGGAAGCGGCGGATATCAGGCGGGGAGAAGCGCAGCAGCTCCCGCTCCAGCCGGTCAGCGGTGGTAGCAGCTGAAGGGGCGTTGCGGCGCGCGCGTTCGATGAGTTCCCAGAACAGGGCGCGCGTCATGCGCCGCTTGTCGGGCTGTGGGGCGGGCTCCGGGCGGGTGGCGGGTGTTTTCGGCGGTGTGTAGGCGCGGATGTCGGCGATGATCGCCTGGATGCGGGCGGTTTCGGGATCGTTTTCCGCCTGCAGCATGGCGGCGTATTCGGTGGCGGCCCAGAGCGCGGCTTTTTTGAATTGCTGGATGCGCTGGGCGCACATGTCGTGCCGGTTGATAATCAGGCTGGCGGCGGTGAAGGCGCTGGCGTCCTGCGTCTCATAGGCGGGGGCGCGGGCGGCGAAATCCTGCATCACATGGATGCGGTTGAGCATGAAATTATGCCAGAGGGCTTTCCACAAAGGGCGGTCGCCCGTATCAAGGATGGCTTCGGAGAGGCGGCTAATCCAGTCGTTATTGATATAGGCTTCGGAGGCGATTCCGCTGGGGGAGTAATGCAGGCAGATCGTCATCAGCGCCAGGCCGCGCAATTTTCCCATCTCCAGCCATTGCTCGAACACGTAGTTCCAGGATTTGCGCCGCAGCTCCTGCATGGCTCCGGCGGGCAATTGGCCGGGATATTTGCGCCGCAGGCGCTTGCGCTCCACATCGGCTTCGTTCATGAAGTCGTGATAGATGCGGTCCAGCTGGTGGTTGCTTAGTCCTAAGCTGCGTGTGCGCGAGGCTTCATAGAGAAGCACTTCCAGCTTCCGGTCCATCACCGGTTCCGTGCGAAGGTCGCTGCGCAAGATGCAATACCTTGAATAATTCACCCATTTCTTCCGGCGATACTAGCCGGTGCAGGCCGGAAAGTACAGATTCGCGCTGACCGGGCGTGGCGGTGCGGCAAAGCTGCGCGGCGCGCAGCTCCGCGCCGAGGCGTTTGAGCCATGCGCCTTGCGGGGTGATTTCCGCCTGCACGCCTTCTGCCTGCGCCGTTCGCATGAGTGCGGCGAAATCGACATGGGCGGTGATGTCGGCGCTGCCGGGGGCGAGGAGGGGCGGGTGGAAGGCGTGCGATTTCACCGCCTGCAGCGTGTCGCCGTGGCCGTGTGTATAGCCGTAATCGATCAACAGCGCGTCGCCGCCGTGCCGGGCGAGGTGTTGGGCGAGAGTTCGTACGGCAGAGATGGCGGGTTCGCAGATTTCAAAGAACGCAGGGTTCCCCCCTCCGGCTCCCTCCGCAGGCGGGAGGAGTGAGGTAAGTGCGGAATAGGCCGAAACTCCCCCCGCTTGCGGGGGGATACAGGGGGGAATACTGGCGGAGAGAGTAAAGCGAAAAGTCTCCATATTTGCTGAGTCGACTTCTACCAGCCGTTCACGCCAGCCTTCCGGCGTGTGCTGGAACTGGCGGATTGGCAGGGCGTCCAGCCATTCATTGGCGATGAAGAACAACGGCAGATCCGGCAGGGTGGAAAGGTCCGGCTGCCAGCGCAGGCGCGGATGGGCTCCGGCGATTGTGTGTTTCTGCACCGCTTGCAGCGCTTCGCTGGCTTCAATCAGCACTATGCTCAGGGCATCATGAAAGCCGGGGATGCGGGCGGTGGCGCGGAGCATGTCGCGCATCAGGGTGCCGCGCCCCGGCCCGGCTTCTGCCAGCACTGAGCGCGGCTGGCCCATTTGATGCCAGCGGTCGGCGAAAAACAGGCCGATCAGTTCGCCGAAAATCTGGCTGATGTCGGGGGCGGTGATGAAATCGCCCTGCGTGCCGAACGGGGAGCGGGTGGTATAATAGCCGACTTCCGGATCAAGCAGGGCGGCTTCCATATATTGCGCTACGGTGAGCGGGCCTTCCGCAGCGATGCGCGCGCGCAGGCGGGCGCTTAAGTTATCCGGCATGGACGGGTTTGTAGCCGAAAATCGGTGGCCAGTGCTTCGGGCGGAAGACGAGGTAGAGGCCGTACAGCACCATCGGCGTGGAAAGCAGCTGGCCCATGGTGACATGGGCGAACAGGAAGCCGAGGAAGGCATCCGGTTCACGGAATAACTCACCAATAATGCGGGCGATTCCATATCCGGCGATGAAGGCGCCGCCGAGCATGCCGGGTTTCTCGCGGGCGTTGGTGAAGCGGGCGAGGAGGAACAGCAGGGTGAACAGGATAATCCCCTCCATGCCTGCCTGATACAATTGGCTGGGATGGCGCGGCTCCGGCCCGCCGGTGGGGAAGATCATGCCAAGCGGTGAGTCAGTTACGCGCCCATACAGCTCACCGTTGATGAAATTGGCGATGCGGCCCAGAAACAACCCAATCGGCGCGGCGCAGGCGATGACATCGATCAATGGCCAGAAGGGCACCTTGTATTTGCGCGCAAAGGCAATGAAGGCGAGGATGACGCCCAGGCAGCCGCCGTGGAACGACATGCCGCCTTCCCACAGCTTCAGGATATGCGAGGGGTTTTCCAGGTAAAAGTGCGGTTTGTAAAACAGCACATAGCCGAGCCTCCCGCCGCCTACCACGCCGAGCACGGCCCATACCACCATGTCGTCGATGGCTTTCTGAGTGAGGTTAGGGATAGCTTTTCGCTTATTCAGCCACAGTACGTAGAACCAACCGAGCAAAATGCCGCCGATATAGGCCAGCGAATACCAGCGGATGGCGAGCGGGCCGAGATGGATGGCGACGGGGTCAAGGTTGGGATAGGTGAGCATCACAAAACTTTAAAGAAAATGGCAGAACAAACACATCTTCTTATTCTCATATCCTGAGGATGATTTCGGAGAAAGTCAAAATAAAGGGATTTGATGACACGCATCCCTGTAACATCTATTATCTGTTGCGCGATGGATTCTGGTCATTCGAGAGTCCAGTGCGGGTGCTGATAGCTTGCCAATGCTCACGTATTGCCTGAGGAACAGAGGGGGGGAGGCTTTTACTTAGAATTTCCATCTCCTCTTTCAGTGTAGGGGGTAAAGACGGTGCGTCCGGGTCTAAATTAAACATCTCTGTGGCAGATCTTAGAAGAGCAAAGTCAAAAATTTCTTTCATTTTGTCATGCGGAAGCCCTGAATCTTTAATGACGTTGTTATAATCGGGGTGTGCGGAGTATTTTTCCGTTACGGTTCCTGATCCTAGGTCCATGCAGGAATCAACTACTATTTGGGTCATGCGTGAAGCCAGCGCATCATTTCCTGTCCGTGTAGCAAGCGTATTTGGCGCGCGAAACGAATCAATGATGCTACGGAAAAATGGCGGGAGAGATATTTCCAGCTTCTCACGATCTTCTCTAATAATATTATCCATTCTGTGCGTGTTGCGCAGGTCCGCTATGATGAACTGCTCTAGGCTAGGCTGCGTGTCCGGCAAAAGCGGGGTGGCGGAATAAGGTTTTTCACCTGTGATAAAATAATGCAAACGCTCAGGAATGTTTGGAAAACGCTTTCCGTTATCATTCTTGATATAATGCGTGATCTGCGTGCCTTGCACCACAACTCCCTTATACGGGTATTGTTCATCTATCCCGGATTCGATAAATGCCAATGCGGGAGCCACTTGATTGTCAATGCGATGTTTATCAGGCAAATCAATAGTGGTTTTGGTGACAGCCATAATAATATTTTACATGGGCGGATTAAGAAAAATGCCTACTACTTATCCCCCCACGTCTTCCTTGTAAAATTATGTTCCGCTTCCACGATACGCACCGTGCCGGTTTTGGAGCGCATGATGATGGATTGGGTGGTGGCGCCGCCGGGGAAGCGGCGGACGCCTTTGAGCATGGAGCCGTCGGTGACGCCCGTCGCAGCGAACATGATGTCGCCGCTGGCAAGATCGTTCATGGTGTATTTGCGGGCGAAGTCGGTGATGCCCATGCGTTGAGCGCGGGTTTTCTCGGCTTCTTCATTGAAGAGCAGGCGGCCCTGCATCTGGCCACCGATGCATTGCAGGGCGGCGGCGGCAAGCACGCCTTCCGGCGCGCCGCCGGTGCCCATGTACATATCGATGCCGGTGCCCGCGCGTGAGGTGGCGATGACGCCTGCCACGTCGCCGTCGCCGATCAGCTGCACGCGCGCGCCCGCGGCGCGGACTTTGGCGATCAGCTCTTTATGGCGGTCGCGGAACAGGATGCAGACGGTGAGCTCGCTGATGTCGGTGCCTTTGGCCTTGGCGAGGTTTTTCAAATTCTCGGCGGGGGTGGCGTCAAGGTCGATCACGCCGGCGGGCAGGCCTCCGCCAACGGCGATTTTTTCCATATACACGTCCGGCGCATGCAGGAAGCCGCCGGCTTCGGCCATGGCGATGACGGCCAGTGAATTGGCGGTGCCGTGGGCGCAGATGGTGGTGCCCTCCAAGGGGTCGAGTGCGATGTCAATCTTGGGGCCGGTGCCGGCGGCGTTGCCGACTTTCTCGCCAATATAGAGCATGGGAGCTTTATCGCGCTCGCCTTCGCCGATCACTACGGTACCGTCGATGTTGAGGTTGTTCAGGGCTTCGCGCATGGCGTTGACGGCGGCGCGGTCGGCTTCCTTTTCCTCGCCGCGTCCGGTCCAGCGGCTGGCGGCAAGTGCTGCGGCTTCGGTGACGCGCACGGCTTCCAGCGCGAAATTGCGGTCCATGGTGAAGGCTTCCGCGTCGGCAGAGGCGACAAAATTGGGCTTCATAAATTTACAATCCTCATAATGTAGGGGGATTCCTTAACATAGGCCGACTGCCCGATCAAGGCCAGCGCCTTGCGCATGGCGGATTCCGTAGTTTCATGGGTGGTCAGCACCACCTGCACCGGCTCACCCGGGCGGTGGGAGCGTTGCAGGAAGGAGCGCACGGAGATGGCGTGTTCTTTAAAGATGCCGGTAACTTCAGCCAGCACGCCCGGCTGGTCGGTCACGCGCAGGCGCAGGTAATAGGAGCTGCGCAAGGCGTCGATGGGAGCGTGCGGGAAATTGCCCAGTTGCGCCACCGGCAAGGTGAACGGCTTATAGGCAACGCCGCGTGCGATATCCATGATATCGGCGACGATAGAAGAGGCAGTTGGCCCGGCCCCCGCCCCGCGGCCCTCAAAAAAGATGGTGCCAACGCTGTCGCCCTCGGCGGTAACGGCATTATAGACGTCGTGCACGTTCGCCAGCGGTGAGGTGAGGGGTACCATGCAGGGATGCACGCGCTGCTCAAGCCCGTGCTCGGTGAACGAGGCCAGCCCCAGCAGCTTGATACGGTAGCCGAGCTGCTCGGCGAATTCCATGTCGGTGAGGGTGATGTGGCGTATGCCTTCCACATGCACTTTGTCGATAGCAGGGGCGGAACCGAAGGCGAGGCTGGCCAGGATGGCGATTTTATGCGCCGTGTCGATACCGTCCACGTCGAAGCTGGGTTCCGCTTCGGCATAGCCCAATTCCTGTGCTTCTTTCAGCACGGGTTCAAACGCGGCTTTCTCCTGCCACATTTTGGTGAGAATGTAATTGCAGGTGCCGTTTAAGATACCGGCGATGCGCGTAAAGCGGTTGGCGGCGAGGCCGTCGCGCAGCGCCTTGATGACCGGGATGCCGCCTGCCACCGCTGCTTCAAAGGCGAGCACGGCGTTGTTCTTTTCTGCCAGCTCCGCCAGCCGCACGCCGTGATGGGCAATCAGCGCCTTGTTGGCGGTGACGACCGAAATGCCGCGCGAAAGCGCATTTTCTACCAGCGTGCGCGCCGTGCCTTCCGAGCCGCCGATGACTTCGACGATGATGTCAACATTCGGAAGCTCCGCCAGCTGTTCTGGCTCGCTGATCCAGGGGATGGTGCCGAGATCGACCGGGCGGCGCTTGCCGGGATTGCGCGCGGAGACGGCGATAATGTTGAGCCTGCGTCCGCAGCGTTGCTCCAGCAGTTCGGCTTTCTGCTGGAGAATCTCGACCGTGCCGCAGCCAACGGTGCCGAGGCCCGCGATGGCGATGTTGAGGGGGGGGTGCATAATTGCCGCTATTTAAATAATATACTGATGTATCTGCAATAACGATTTTCTGCGGCGATGACAAGACCGGTTGTTTGCGCGCCGGCAGCATA
>CAYPEF010000076.1:0-2104 GCA_964409675.1 uncultured Rickettsiales bacterium
TGGCGCTGAAGCCGTATAGTCCCGTGCATATAAGCGGCAGCCGCAGCGCGGGCGATCTGCATATTACATGGGTGCGGCGCACGCGCATCGGCGGTGAGTGGATGGACGGAGCGGAGGTGCCGCTTGCGGAAAGCGCGGAGCTTTATGACGCGGAGATTCTGGACGGCGCGGATGTGGTGCGCAGCTTTACCAATCTCTCATCCCCATCCGTGACCTATTCGGCTGCACAGCAGACGGCGGATTTCGGTGCGCCGCAAACATCCGTTTCGCTTCGCATTTATCAATTATCCGCGCGTGTTGGACGTGGATTCGCGGTGGAAGTGACGCTTTAAATTTTCTATCCCTAGTATCAGGAGTATCTATGGCAACTACTGCCCATTTAGGTCTTTCGCTGGTTGAGCAGGCGCAGGCCCAGAAAGAAATTACCGTCAACACCGCGCTTGCGCGCATCGATGCGCTGCTGAACACCGGGGCGCTGGATAAGGATGTGAATACGCCGCCCGGCTCGCCGTCGGCAGGTGATGTGTATATTGTCGGCCCCAGCCCGACCGGCGCGTGGGCAGGGCATGCAGGGGAGGTGGCGTATTACGATCAGCTCTGGCGGTTTATCGTGCCCAATGAAGGCTTATGCTTGTGGGTGAGCGATGAACACCTACTTTATACCTACCACGGCTCCGCCTGGGTAAAGACCGCCGGTGGGACACGGCGCAGCCTCTATATCCCGGCGGCGCGGATGCTTCCCGCTTCCTCCGGCGGCTGCGCGGCGCTGGCGGTTGCATCCTCAGGGGTGAATATGCCCGACATGCATACGCTGGATTTCGATGCCGCGAGCGAGGAGGCGGCGCAATGGTCGCTGCGCATGCCAAAAAGCTGGGACGGGGGAACGGTGACGATGGTGATGGAATGGAGCCATGCCATGGCCAGCGGTTCTTATGGCGTAGTATGGGGCGTGCAGGCGCTGGCGGTGGAGGACGGCGAGGCGGTGGGGGCCAGCTTCGGCACCGCGCAGGAAGTCACCGATACGGGCGGCAGCGCCAATACTCTCTATAAATCCCCCGAAACCGCGCCGATCACCTGTGCCGGGAGCATAGGCTCCATGGATACGCTCTATTTCCGCCTCTACCGCAAGGCCGCCAGCGGCAGCGATACCCTCGCCGTGGATGCAAGGCTGCACGGCGTCGCCCTCTTTTACACCGCCACCGCGCCAAGCGAGGATTAACCCTTCTCCCTTGTCATCCCGCTGCATAGCGGGATCCGGGCGGATTGCAACACAATCCGCGAAAAGCAGAGCTTTTCGGCCAGAACCCGCGACAAACGCGGGGTGACAATCATCGGTATTTGCAATACTGCCTCTAAATCACTTCTAATTTAATAGCTAGGAATCATTATGCCCCAATGGCTTATCGAACGAAAAATCCCGATTGCCTTCATTTTCAGCCTGCTGATGGAGCTGATGCTGCTGGTTTCCTGGGCCACCTACCTGGAAGCCCGCGTGGAAACCCTGGAAGCCCACGCGCAGGACGTAAGCCCCCTGGTAGCCGGCATGGCCCGGCTGGAGGAGCGGGTGATTGCGGTAAAGGGGGATATTGCGGTGATTCGGCGGGAGGTGGAGAGGTTGGGGGAGGGAATGGGAAGAAAAGATCAGAAATAATCAATTATTCAGGTGGTATTAAATTACAAAAAACATCTAAATCAATATGTTGATTTCAGTATATTGGTCTTTTGCATAAGATCTTCTGGATTTAACAGAATTGTAACACACAAAACCTGTCCTAAGTGTTATCAATGATTATAATAAGTTATATTTACGACATGGGATAATATATGAGCAAGCTTACTGAACTTCTTAAAATTGATGCAGATGCAAAAGGTAAGTTCAAGGATGGTGCTGGAAAGATTGATGTTGATGCTTTCCTATCGGAAGTAGCACCTAATACGCATTCTTATCATCAGGATGTATTTTCAAATATTAGTTCCGGTCGAGAAATTGGTGCAACTACTGGCCGAAAAAGAAGATGTGGTTGGATCGATCTACCTCTTTTGAAGTACTCAGTAAAAGCTTCAAACCTAACTTCAATTGCCTTAACTAAACTCGATATTTTAT
>CAYPEF010000076.1:2114-11853 GCA_964409675.1 uncultured Rickettsiales bacterium
GCAATTTGGCTGGGGATTTGGCTAGCATAGAAAGCCATGCTACATTCTCTAGTGGAGGGCATTCTGCTTTTAACTTAGGTGGTAGTGAAGCTGTCGGCAAGGTTGGCGAAGGAAAGCTTCCTTTCGGGGTAAAAAGTTCAGCCCGTACTGCGCATCGTGAATTCGATGCTATGGCGCGTAATGCACGAAAAGCTGGAGAAAAGCTATTTAAAGAATTAAAAGAAGCGCATACTGAGCTGGCCAAAAAGCATGTTGATGTTTTAGCTGATATTGAGAAATTGCAAACATTTTCAAAAGGAACAGGAGATGCAGCTGCTGCTGCGAAATTAGCTACAGATGTTCAAAAGAATGGATTAACTGCTGCTTTTGATGATGCAAAACGCACTTGGGAGATTGTGATTGGTGAGGCTTCAGTTGAAATTGGAGCAAAAGATTCCAAGGCAGCAAAAGATGCGGCTAAAAGATGGTTTGAGCAGCACACTGAATTGCTAAAGGATGCACAAGAAGCTGTAGTGGAGCGCTATGGCGATCTCAAGGAATTTGTGCTGGAGTCACGTGGAAAAATCACTGAAGCAACCGGTATTGCAAATAAATACGGTAAAACTGCTGAAGAGAATCTTGCAAAAACAGAAAACAGCACTGCAAAATACGCCGAAGCTGAAGCAAAGGATTTTGCAAAGACTGAGGCTAAAGCATCGGCAGGCATGGGCCATTATCTTGGTGCGGCGGCGGGGCTTGGGTTGGTGGCGCATGGTGCGTCTAATCTGATGTCCGGTGAGGAGCAGTCCACGGGGACGATGGCGGTGAATGTTGGCGAGGTGGGACTTGGTGCCTACTTAAGTGCCAAGTCGGTTCCCAAAATCCTGAGCTCGCTTGTCAACACCGCCAGCCATGTGCGGGTGTGATAGTTGGCTTTTTTGAATCTGAATGTATCACTTAATAATTAAGGATGATTGCTATGGCAGATGTAGAGACGTTAGTTCCAACCGCAGTTGAAACTTTTGATAGTGCTTCCAGCTCCGGTAATACCGGCGGTGGAAGTTCCGGGACTACCAGTTCTTCTTCAGAGGCACGCCAGGATTCCAAGATTCCGGTAATGACTAAGTCGCAGGCGCTGGAAGTGCTTGCTGCTGTAAAAGAAAAAGTTGCTACTACTGAAATTGGCGAAGGTGAAGGAAAGTTCTCCTCTGAAGCAAAAAGAAATAGTGCGGTTGTTGATGTTGATAGCATCATCAACCAGATCTCCGGCGCTCCCGATGAAGCGTCGCTCAATATTCTCCGTGGTGCCTTGGCCGGTATGGATCAAGGTACAGCGGCATTACTGGAAGGTTACATTACCGATCAATATAACCGCGTGGTTGTGCCCGCGCAGGAAGCTGCGAAGCCAAAAGTAGCAGAGGCTGTTGAGGCCATGACTACCGCGGATGCAGTAGTTGGGAAAGCATCTGAGGCTGCTGCGGCAAGGCAAGGCGTGGATGTGCCGGATGTTGCGGCCTTTACCAGCCAAGTTGCGGCAGGCGCTACGCCGACGGGTGGACAGCCGGTGCTTGGTCCTGCAACGGCTGCTGCTACTCGCTCTACGGCTGGCCGTAGTCGTTAAAAATTTAAAAACTTACAATTGAAAAAACCCGGCCACGTGCCGGGTTTTTTTTGCCGCTGCGGGTGCAGGGGGTGTTTCCTTTTGGGGGAATGCTTCCTGCACCTGCAGCGGCTTTTTTTTGTTTGTGGGGTGGCTTGATTAGAACGGTGCGATGGCGTCCACCACCTGCGAGCCCCAGCGGGGTTGCTGGACATCGGTCAGTTGGCCTTTGCCGCCGTAGATGATGCGGGCTTCGGCGATCTGAGTGGAGTCGATGGTGTTGTCGGAGTTGATATCCTGCGGGCGCACCACGCCTTTGACGGACACTTCGCGCAGCTCGAAATTCACGCGCATTTCCTGCTTGCCGTCGATGACGAAATTGCCGTTGGGCAGCACCTGCGTGATGATGGCGGCGACCTGCGTGTTAATGGTGTCCTGCCGCTTGATGCTGCCGGTGCCCTTGGTGTTGGTTTTGCTGTTGGCGCTGACCAGCGAGGAGGGGTCCGCCTTGCCCGGCAGGATACCGAAAATCTTTTTCTCCACGCCAAACACGTTCGGCATGCCTACCGTATCGGCGGAGTCGCGCTTGCGCTCGGTTTCGTTGTCCAGCTGCGCCTGGTCCTTGATGCTGATTTTTACGCGCAATATGTCGCCTACGCGGTTGGCGCGCTGGTCGCGGAAGAAGGCGCGCGAGCCGGGCTGCCAGAGCGAGTTGGCGTATTGCTTCGTCGGCGGTTTTTCCTCGGGCAGCGGCCAGGTGAGCGGCTGGTAGGCGGGGTCCTGCGTGGGGTTAGCCACTTCGCTCACAACCGGTGGCTTGCCGACGCTCTCCAGCCGGTCCAGCGTGGATGAGCAGGCGCTTACGGCAAGCGCAGCCAGCAGGGTGGAGCTGCGCAGGAAATAACGGTGGTTAGTTGACATGCGTATCTCCCATTAAGGCCGTGGATTGCACGAACGGGGCCACGGTGACTGTGCGGTCATCCTGCACCACGCCGCGCACCACGGCTTTGCTTGCCAGGTTTTTGACATTGATCACATCGCCGGGCGCGCCGGCATCCATTGCTTGTCCGGCGGTGGTGATTTCCATGCTGCTGGTTTTGTAGGAGAGCTGTACCATCGCGTTCTTCTTCAGCACCTGCGGCGCGGACAAGTCGGAGACGCGCAAAGGCCGGTGCGCCGGGATCATGCGGCGCGGGCTTTTGCCGATCATCGCCCCGGCATCCTCGATCAGCTCGGTTTTGATGCGCGGCTGTGCGAAATCGGCATATTCCACATCTTCTTCCGCAATCGTCTCTCCAGCGCGCACAGCGCGCTTCAGCACGGGAAACGATACCATCTCCTGATAACGCCCTGCCACCGGCATGGCGGAGACCACTTCGCCGTCCGCCACGAACAGCAGATTTCCCGACCAGCGGTAGCTTACCTTGTCGAACTGCAATCCCTTCACTTCCACATGCATGGGCTTTTCGCCGCTATAAAGCAGCTTCTGGCGCTGGCCGATGATGATGGCCTGCACATGCGCGGCTGCGCCTTTTTGCGCGAGCGCCGCTCCCACCGCTTCTTCCGCATCCGCAACGCTGAGCGTATTCAGCCCTGCCGTGGCGGGCGTCGTGCCGTCTGCGGCGCAGGCGATTCCAGCCTGAATGGCGATCATCAGTGTAATCAGCAGCAGCCAGTCGAAGAAAGTGTGTTTCATATCAGCCTTTCATTATGCCGTCTGGGTGAGCGCCTGCAGCATTTCATCCGTTTTGGAGATGATACGGGTGTTCATTTCATAGGCGCGCTGGGCGCGGATCAAGTTGGTGATTTCAGTAATCGGGTTGACGTTGGAGGATTCCAGAAAACCCTGCTGGATGGAGCCGAAGCCTTCCGAGCCCGCATTGCCCTGCACGGGCGCGCCGGATGCGGCGGTTTCTAAATACAGATTGTTGCCAGTGGCCTCTAATCCGGCTTCGTTGAGGAAATTCACCAGCTGAATCTGCCCCAGCACCTGTTCTTCTACCTGACCGTCGAGTTTTACCGAGACTTCGCCGGTTTTGCTGATGCTGATGCTGATGGCATTCTGCGGGATGGTGATGCTGGGCGTGAGCAGATAGCCGTCGGCAGTAACGATTTCGCCATTCGGTGAAAGCTGGAATGTGCCGCTGCGGCTATAGGCCGTTTCGCCGGTGGGTAATTGAATCTGGAAGAAGCCTTTGCCCTGCACGGCAAGGTCCAACGAGTTTTCCGTATTCTGCAATGGGCCTTGATTATTGTTACGATAGATCGCGCCGGTGCGCACGCCGAGGCCCACCTGAATGCCGGTTGGCACAATAGTGCCCGCGTCCGAGGAGTTGGTGCCCATGCGGCGCAAGTTCTGGTAGAGCAAGTCCTGGAATTCCGGGCGCTGCAATTTGTAGGCGGTGGTGTTGATGTTCGCCAGGTTCTGCGAGGTCACATCCACATACATCTGCTGTGCCTGCATGCCGGTGGCGGCGATATCAAGGGATCTTACGCTCATGGTTTATTCCTCGCTTAAGCCTGTTGTGTCCAGGCGGTTCCGGTTTTGCGCTGAAGGTCATACATCATTTCAATATATTTGGCGGTGCCGCCGACGGCACGCGATACATCAATCATATGGGTCAGCTCCAGCACGGGCTGGACGTTCGAATTTTCCAGCATGCCTTGCGCCACTTTGGCTTCCAGCGCCGGGGAAGGCGTTTCCTCGGTGGAGTAGAGCTGGCTGCCGGTCTGGCGGAGCGCCTGCTCGTTTTCAAAGTTGAATACGCCGATATTGGTCAGTTCTTCACCATTGATGCTGATATTCCCCGCGCCGCCGATGACGATGGATTTGGCATTCTCCGGGATGATGATGCGCTGGTTGTTCTGGTCCATCACAGGCAAGCCGTCCTGCGTCACCAGCACGCCGGTGGCGTCGATCTGGAAATTGCCGGAGCGGGTGTAGCGCTCGCCCTGCGGTGTTTCCACGGCGAAATAGCCCTTGCCCTGGATGGCGACATCGAGATCATTGCCGGTGGCGCGCATGGCGCCCTGCTGGGTATCGCGGTAGGTGGAGACGTCGTTGGCGTAGGCCATTTTGTCTTTATTGCCGGCATCGGCCAGATACGTGTCGAACATTAAATGCGAGGACTGGAATCCAGTGGTATTGGCGTTGGCGATGTTGCCAGCCGTGGTGTCCATGTCGCGAAACAGCGCCATCTGCCGGGAGAGGGTGATATAGATGCCGTTATCCATGAAGCGTCGCCCCGTAAATTTACTATAAACCGACATCGATAATGCATGAACTGTGCCAAGTGGAATTATTGCTCGGCTGCGTGCGCATTTAGACTTTCTTCATCATGATGTTCTATGAGTGAGGTTATTGCGGCTACACGATAGTTGCGTTATAACTGCAAGCCGCAACAAGGGGATGCGCATGGCTGAAGAAGAGAAAGAAGCGGAAGCGACGGAAACGCCCGCGGAAGGCGAGGCGGAAGCGCCAAAAAAATCGAAAAAGAAGCTGATTATTATCATCGTGGCCGTGCTGGTATTGCTAATCGGTGCGGGTGCCGGTGCGTATTTCGGCGGCTTTATCGGCGGCAAGCATGCGGAAGGCGAAAAAACGGAAGAAGAAGCCAAAGCCGGCGAGGGCCATGAAGGTGAAAAGCATGGCGCTCCGGTGTTTTATGAACTGCCGGAATTCCTGGTGAATCTCAATACAACGTCCCGCCAGGCAAGTTTTCTGAAAATGACCATCTCGCTGGAACTGGCGTCTGAAGAAGACAAGGTGGCTCTGGAAGCGAAGCTGCCGCGTGTACTTGACAGCTTTAACACTTATTTAAGGGAATTGCGTGCCACCGATCTGTACGGCTCGGCGGGCATTTTCCGCCTGCGCGAGGAATTGCTCACACGCGTGAACAAGGCGGTGGAGCCGATCAAGGTAAACGATATTCTCTTTAAACAGATATTGGTACAGTAATTGCTGAGTAAGGCGGTATATGGCCGGATCAATGGTTTCCGGCGCTTAAACTTAATAGCGGATAAGGGGTAAAGCCCAAGTAACCTATGGCGGATACACCGGAAGAGAATCAGGACGACGCAGCCGCCGCCGAATGGGCGGCGATGCTGGACAAGGAAGAAGGTGCTCCGGCAGCGGCAGGGGCGGATGGTGAGCCTGCGCGCGTACTGAATCAGGACGAAATCGATACGCTCCTGGGCTTTGACACCGTCACCGATAATTCCGCCAATTCCGCTGGCATCCATGCGATTCTCGATAAATCGCGCATGGCCTATGAAAAACTTCCAATGATGGAAGTGGTGTTCGACCGGCTGGTGCGCCAGCTCTCGACCTCATTGCGACTATTTACCTCCGACAGCGTGGATGTGAGTATCGACTCCATGGTATCGCTGCGCTTTGACGATTACCTCAATTCCATCCCGCTGCCCGCCCTGCTGGTGGTGTACCGTGCCGTGGAGTGGGAGAATTTCGGGCTGGTGACGGTGGATAGCGCGCTCATTTATTCCATCGTCGATATTCTCCTCGGTGGGCGGCGGGCGCCGCGCATGGCGCGGGTGGAAGGGCGGCCCTATACCACCATTGAGCAGGATCTGGTCAAGCGCATGGTGGATATCGTGCTTGCGGATATGAGTACGTCGTTCGAGCCGCTCAGCCCCGCCACATTTGAATTTGAGCGCTTAGAGACCAACCCGCGCTTTGCCACCATTACCCGCCCGAATAACGCTGCTCTGCTGATTCGCCTGCGCGTCGATGTGGATGAGCGCGGCGGCATCATTGAAATCCTCATCCCGCACACAACGCTGGAGCCAATCCGCGATTTGCTGTTGCAAATGTTCATGGGCGAAAAATTCGGCCAGGATACGGTGTGGGAAAAACACCTTGGCAAAGAACTGCGCCAGACCGATATCGACATTCACGCAATTCTCAATGAAAAAGACGTGACACTGGGCGATGTCATTCGCTTCAAGGTCGGCTCCACCATCCTGCTCGACTGCAAGCCCGACGATGAGGTAATGCTCAAATGCGGCGGCGTGGAGCTGACCAAGGGAAAGCTGGGTCGATTGGGTGATAAAATGGCCGTCTCCATCACCGAGCCGATCCGCAACAAGCTGCGCGAGGAACAGCAATGAGCTTTGCCATCGAATTCTTTTTCAACGTGCTTCTTACCGTGCTGCTTGCCTTTACGGTTGGCTATTGCTGGATTCTTAACCGCCGCATCCGCATGCTGCAGGACAGCGGCAGCGAGCTGGCGGAACTGATGAAGCATTTCGATACCTCCACCGCGCGCGCGTCTGAGAGTATCATGGCGCTGCAATCGGCCAGCAAAAAAATCGGCGAAACCATTCAGGCCCGCATCGATAAGGCTAACTTCCTGATTGAAGACCTGACCTTCCTGATTGATCGCGCCGGCAGCATCGCCGATAACATGGAAGCCGGTATCGCTGCTTCCCGCCAGCGCCCGCAGGCAAACGAAGCCAGCCGCCTGCGCACGCAGCGCCGCGAACTGGCCGAAGCGGGCGATAATGATCGCTTCAGTGCGCTGGAAGAACCGCTCCGCTCCGCTAAGATAGAAAGTGACGAACCATCCGCCGCCACCATGGCCACGTTGCAGGCGATGCTTGATAAAATCAGCACCCGGAAAAATGAAGCCCCTGCCGCTCCGCCCGCACGCGGCCCGAAACTTTCCTCCACCCCCGATAAGCCTCGCTCGCAGGCCGAGCAGGAATTGCTGCAAATGATACGGAAAGGCTCGAAAGCATAAGCCATGGCGATTTCGATGCGGCTTCTTCCTCTTACTATCTCATTCGCCTCGGTGCTGCTTGCTTTTAAAATCGGGCAGGTGGTGCAGGACAGCCGCCAGATGGTGGATATGCTGATTTCTTCCGTGCGCGCGGAGGAATCCGAGAAGAAGGCGGAAAAGAAAGAGCCGGAAGCTAAGCCGGAGCAGAAAAAGGAAGAAAAGAAAGACGAGAAGAAAGAGGAAAAGAAGACCGAAGGCGCTTCTGAAAAACCGGAAGCCAAGGAGAGCGCAAAAGAAGGCGAGGGTGAGGAAGGCAAGCCCAAGGAAGCTAAGAAGGAAGTGCCGCCAAAGCCGGAAACCCCCAGCAATAATCTCGGCGGCGTGCGCCCGGAAGATCGGCGCTTTTCCCCGCAGGAAATGGAACTGCTGCAACAGCTGGTTAAGCGCCGCGAGAAGCTGGATGACTGGGAAAAGAATATTGCCGTGAAGGAAAACCTCCTCAGCGTCACTGAAAAGCGCATCGACGAAAAACTGGTACAGATGGAGGAGCTGAAGAAAGAACTCAGCGCCATGCTGGTGCAATATAACGACCAGGAAAACGCCAAGATAAAAAGCCTCGTCAGCATCTATGAGAACATGAAGCCGCGCGAAGCGGCGCGCATTTTCGACGAGGTGGAAATGCCCATCCTTCTGCTGGTGATCGACAAAATGTCCGAGAAAAAAGCCGCGCCGATCCTGGCTGGAATGGACCCCAAAAAAGCCAAGCAGCTGACGGTGGAACTCGCACGCCAGCGCGAAGAACAAGGCGCAAAACTCAGCGACAAACCCAAAACCACCGCGCCCATGGCCCCGGCGGTTTCCCCTGCCGCCGCCGCTTCGGCTCCTGCTGCCCCGGCGAAACAATAACTTTTTTTCCTCCTCGAAAGGGAGGGGAGGGCATTACAGCTTCTCCAACTCTTCCATCCCAATCTCCAGCGCTGCCGCTACGCCGCGGGCTTTCACCATGGTTTCCCGCCATTCCGATTCCGGCGTTGAATCGGCCACGATGCCGCCGCCTACCTGAAATTCAAACCGGTCTTCCTGCATGATGATGGTGCGGATGACCACGGAAAAATCCGCGCTGCCGTCCCCTCCCAGCCAGCCCAATGCGCCGCTATATATCCCACGCGCCAGCATTTCTTTTTCAGTGCACAGCTGCATCGCCCGCACTTTCGGCGCGCCCGTCATCGACCCCGGCGGGAAGCAGGATGCAATGGCATCCAGCGTACTGCATCCCTCCTGCAATTTCCCTGTTACCGTGCTCGACATATGATGCACCGTGGCGTGCGAAGTCACCTCGAACAGTTTTTCCACCTTCACGCTTCCGCTTTCACAGCAGCGCGACACATCATTGCGCATCAAATCCACGATCATGAGATTCTCCGCGCGATCTTTTTCGCTTTCCTGCAATTGCCTTTTCGCGCGCGCATCTTCCTCACTGTTTTTGCCGCGCCCCATCGAGCCTTTGATGGGGCGGGTTTCGATATTCCGCTGCGCATCAATCGTCAGAAACCGCTCGGGGCTGGAGGAGAGAATGGCGGTCTTTCCCATTTTGATATAGGCGCTGTAAGGGGCAGGGCTCACACTGCAAAGTTTCTGGAAATAGTGCAGGCTGTCAGGCGCCGCCCTGAAGCTTCCGCGGAATTTGCGAGTCAGGTTCGCCTGATACAGTTTTCCCGCATGAATGGCATCGATGATAGATGAAACGTGAGAAAGATAATCAGTCTTGGACATCGGTGAATGAATTTCGACAATCCCGGCATGTGCCGCCGGCATCGCAGATGGCTCATGCTCCCATGCCTGCGCCGGGCCGTAACGTTCGATAAGGCGCTTATCATGATCGAAGCGGTAGAGTGTGGCAAAGCGCGTAAGCCACAAGCCGGGGCAGGTAATCCAGCCATCGGTGGCATCCGCTGGAAGTTTTTCAACATCATGCTTCAGCCCGTATCCCAAATAGCCGAACCAGGCGGACTCATGCCAAGGCCTATCATTTCGTATATGCGGTGCGATTTGGCCGAAATGATCGCCCTGAATCACCTCCAATGGCTCCAGCGCTAAAAAACTGTAGCGGCCTGAATAGCCGCTTTGCACGCCGGAATAGAGCAGCACGAAGCAATCGGCGCGCACGGCTTGAGCCGCTTCCAGCGGTTCACGCCACGGCAGGGATTGCGCGGGGAGGGGATGTTCCTGCATAATGCCGCCAACTATAGAAGGGAATCCGGCGGATGTGGAGTCGTTTATATAGATTTATCTTTCACCGCCGCAAACAAGGCTTGTCCCCGGAAGAGGTGGCGGCCCGGCTGGAGCAGAACGCGCGCGAGGAAGCGCTGGCGCACGCTCGCCTTCTGTTTGCCCAAGGCGTATGGGTGCGCGACCTGCTGCC
>CAYPEF010000077.1:0-11749 GCA_964409675.1 uncultured Rickettsiales bacterium
TGGCGCACGCTCGCCTTCTGTTTGCCCAAGGCGTATGGGTGCGCGACCTGCTGCCAGGGGAGGTGCCTTCCGAAGTGCCGGAAGTGGAAGATCAACCACTTGAGGTGAAAAAAGATATGTAAACTTCTGCCATTGCAAATGAAGTAAAGAATCCAGCGATTCCTCCCGTTACATGGGATGACAATGAGGATGGCTAGCTGATGGAACGCGCGGCTTTTACCCACCAGTCCGGATATTGCGTTGCGAGCAAATTTTCAGCGTCCGCCGCTTCCTGCGGGTGCCTGAACAGGCCAAAACAGGTGGCGCCGCTGCCGGACATGCGGGCAAGCAGGCATCCGGGTTGTGATCTGAGGGTTTCCAGTATGCTTCCAATCTCCGGCACCAGCTCCATTGCCGGAGCTTCAAGATCATTGCCGGTGGCGTTCAACAGTTCCAGCAGCGCCGTGAAAGAAAGGCGGGGCGCTATTTGCATAGGCGTGCGCATTGGCTCGTGAAAGCGCTGAAACACCGGGGCGGTCAGCAGGGTCTTGCCGGGGTTGGCGAGCACCAGATGCAGTTGGCCTTCCAGTGTTAGCGGTTCCAGCTGTTCGCCTGTGCCACTCATAATTAAAGGGCGGCTGTGCAGGCAGGCGGGCACGTCGCTGCCGAGGCGTAGCGCCAGCGCGTGCAGATCGGTATCGGACAGGGTTATCTCCCATAGTTCGCATAATAATTTCAGCGCCGCCGCCGCGTCGGCGGAGCCGCCGCCGATTCCGGCGCCTATCGGGAGGTGTTTTTCCAATATCAAATGCGCCTGCTTTGAGCAGCCGGTAGTTTCCTGCAGCAGTCGCGCCGCTTTCATGACCAGATTTTCGCCCGCCAATGCCGGGGATTTCCCGAAGGGGCCGTTTACCTCGAGCCACATGGCATCGGCGCGTGTTGCGGAAAGCCGGTCGCCGATATCAGTGAACACCACCAGGCTTTGCAGCAGATGGTAACCGTCGGCACGCCTGCCGGTGACATGCAGGAACAGGTTCAGCTTTGCCGCCGCGTGCGCCTGCAGCATGGGTTAGGGGGCCGTCTCAATTTGCGCGGCGGGTGCGGCATTGCCTGCCAGCGCATTTTCAAGCGCGGGAATCTTGGTGAATTTATACACCGGCAGGCCGTTTTGCAGCTTGGTGTTGGTTGCGTTTTTCATCCTGTCGTCGGAGGAATAGGTGATGGCCTTGTTCCACTGGAAGCGGGCCTCGGTTTTCCGCCCAGTCTGCCAGTAGACATCGCCGAGGTGATCGTTGATGGATGGGTCGTTCGGCATCAGGGCTAGCGCGCGCTCGAGCAGCTCTGTGGCCTCCTGTAGGTGGCCGCTTTTGTAATAAATCCATGCCATGCTGTCGATGATGTGCGGCTCATCCGGGCGCTGGGCATAGGCGCGGCTGATCATGTCCGCCGCTTCCGCCACGTGCATATCCTGCGCCAGCCACATATAGCCTAAATAATTAAGTACTTCCGGCTGGTCCGGATTTAACGCAAGCGACTGGCGGAAATCCGCCTCGGCTTTTTTCATTTCGCCGATGCGCTCCAGGCAGGCGCCGCGGGCGAAATAAAGCGCCCAGTCGGTGGGCGAGGGGGTGGTATCTTTTTCGATGGCGAGCGTATAGGCGGCGGCGGCGTCCCTAAATTGGGATTTGGTGCGAAGCAGGTCGCCCTTGGCGATATAGGCATCGTTGCTGCCGGGCTGCTCGGCGGCCAGGCGGTCCAGCATTTCCATGGCCTGCCTGGGATCGCCCTGCTTGTCCAGAATGAAGGCTTTGCGCAGCAGCGCCTTGGTGTAGAGCGGGCTTTGCGGGGTGACCATGCTGTAGGCGTGCGCGGCATCAGCGTAGCTGCCGTTATTTTCCAGCGCGTTGCCAAGCATCAGCCATACTGGAGAAAAGCCGGGGCGCAGGTATGCCGACATTTGCAAATATATTTGGGTGTCGTACCCTTGGTCGGTGTTGTAGAGCACGCTTGCCATGGTGAAGAGAATCTCTCCCAGCCCGTCCTGTACGGTGGGAACCATATGCGCAGGCTTTGCGCCGATGGCGGCAGGTTTTTCAATCAGCTTCGCGCCTTCAGGGCGAGCGGCGGCGTAATCGGTCAGTAGGCTGGCGCTCTTTTCCGCCTGCCCTTGCCGGAGGTAGAAATTCGACAGCGCTTCCACCGCGCGGTAGGGCGCGCGCGCAATGTCGCCGGTGGCGAGCGTATATTGCCGCTCTGCCGCTTCCGGGAAATTGGCGAAATCGTTGATCAAGGCCAGATGATAATGGAGGAACGGCGGAATCTGGCTGGTGTCCTGTATGAAGTCGATGGCCTCCACCGGCTGCTGCAATTTGCCCTGTCCGGCATTCAGCCAGGCGTTGATAAGGGGCAGCCACAGCGTATCGTTGGCCAGCGCGCTGACGGTTTGCAATTCTTCCGACGCGGTGCGGAACTGGCCGATGCGCGCCTGCTCCAGAATCAGCAGCAGATCGACAATCATTTCATG
Source organism: uncultured Rickettsiales bacterium (assembly GCA_964409675.1). Classification (GTDB taxonomy): domain Bacteria; phylum Pseudomonadota; class Alphaproteobacteria; order Rickettsiales; family SXRF01; genus CAYMDD01. Next base: position 2,504 of record CAYPEF010000077.1, read on the forward strand.
GTTATCGACACTTTTAAGTTTGGCGGCCAGTTGCAGAGCGTCCGGCATTTTACCGTTCATCAGTTTCAGCACCAGAAGCTGGCCCATGATGGAGGGGTTTTCCGGGTCGTCACGCAGCAATTGCTCCAGGTAGCGGGCGGCACTGTCCTGATCGCCGGAGGTGCGGGCGATATAACTGGAGAGGAAGCTGCCGCTGGCCGAGCCTGTACTGGCAGTGGCGCTTGCGGGGGCGGAGGCGGTATTTTTTTCCGCGGCAGGCGGCGGAGCGGCTTCCGGGCCGGCCCATGCCATATGCGCGCAGGCCAGCAGGACTATCAGGCTAACCGACAGAGAAGTAGGGATAAAACGGCACATCCAGTGAGATTTCGTGGTGCAGAAAGGGTGGCGTAAGGCATGCATCATGCGCGCATTATATGCAAAATGCTTGCCTGCTTGCCTTATAGCATCAGTATGGTTATATTCATACCGAAATAGTGAAGCTAAGGAGCCCAAAATGAGCAGTAAAAATAACCCCGAAAACCGTGGTAAAGTCACCGAGCTGCGGACCTGGAAAGGCAAGAAGGTGAAACCCGTGCTGTTTATCAAGCGCGGCACCGGAAAATACATGGCCGCCATGTTTGAAGACGGCAATATGGCGCTGGGCAGCAACGGCCTGCCGCTTGCTTATAAAGACGCGGACGCCGCATAAAGATATCCGGCCTCAAGCTGGAAATACAGTAGCAAGCAGCGGGGTTTTTTCCAGCGCTTTTACTGACTGAATGCCAATACCCCCTATCAGTCGCCTGTTAGGGGGTATTTTTTTGCCTGGAATTTTGCTCATTAAATATGTCTATAGCTGTTGACATATCATATATCGGTCCATACACATGGACATATGGATACTGACAGCGCTCTCAAAGCCTTTACCGCATTATCGCAGGAAACGCGCCTTCGGGCACTATGCGTTCTGGTTGAGTATGGAAAACAGGGAATTGCAGCCGGCGCTCTAAGCAATAAGCTGAAGATTCCGCATAACACGCTTTCTTTCCATCTTTCCCACTTAAGCAATGCTGGGCTGGTGGAATCCAGGAAGCAGGGCCGCTCAATGATCTATGCTGCCAATTTAGATGTCTTACAGGCATTAGTGCGATTCCTGCTTAAAGATTGCTGCGCTATGGATAATTCTGTCTGTAGTAATGTTGAGAAACTTATGAAAGCCTGCGCGTGCTAAACGTTCTTTTTTTATGTACGGGCAATTCATGCCGCAGCATCATGGCTGAAGCATTGCTGAAAGAGCTGGGCAAAGAAAAATTTCATTCATTCAGCGCCGGCAGCTTCCCTGCTGGTAAAGTGCATCCCATGAGCCTTGCCACATTGGAGCGCCACGGCCTTTCCCCGCTCGGTTATGAAAGCAAGTCATGGAATGTTTTCAACGACCTTACTGAATTTCATATCGTCATTACGGTATGCGATAATGCGGCAGGTGAAGTGTGCCCGCTATTTCCGGGTAATCCTGTAAAAGCACATTGGGGAACGCCTGACCCAGCCCATTTCAGCGGAACGGCAGTAGAAAAAGAAGCTGAATTCGACCGCGTGTATAAAATCTTGGAACACCGCATCAAGGCGCTGGTAGCATTACCGGTTAAGAGGCTAAAAGGCGATGATCTTAGAAACGCTATCAGCCAGATTGTATGATGAAGAGCCTGCATCGACAATGCCTTGCTGAATGTATCGGTACGTTTGCGCTGGTATTCTTTGGCTGCGGCAGCATCATGGGAGGCACGCTTCCCGCCTATATCATTCCGCTGATTTTCGGCGCAACAGTTGCAACCATGATATATACGGTGGGCCACATTTCCGGCGCTCATTTCAATCCGGCGGTGACGTTGGCTTTTGCCATTACGCGGCACTTTCCCGCCCAAAAAGTGGTCCCTTACTGGCTGGCGCAGTTTACGGGGAGCATTGTCGCTATTGCTCTGTTATCCGCAATCATGCCTGCCAATGCATCGTATGGCGCTACTATCCCGACGATAAAAACCAGTGTTGCATTTGCATGGGAAGCCATACTCTCTGCTTTCTTGATGTTCGTTATCATGGCGGTTGCAACCGATACGCGGGCGGAAGGCGTTATGGCCGGCATTGCTATCGGCACCATTGTTGCCTTATGCGCCTATCTCGGAGGATCATTGACTGGCGCTTCCATGAATCCCGCCCGTTCACTGGCGCCAGCCCTGTTTCATGGCGCTATGCATACGCTATGGATTTATTTAATTGCCCCTTGCCTGGGGGCTACGCTGGGCGCAGTGATCTACCAGTTGATTCGCAGCGATTTCCGTGGTTCTTCGCCGGATTCTCTTTCCTCACATCCCTGAATAATTCGGTCCGCCGCCGCCTTCTGGGGGCGCCCACTGAATATTCTGGCAGGGGTCCTTGATGTCGCAGGTTTTGCAATGCACGCAGTTCTGCGCATTGATCTGAAGCGCGGGCCTGCCGTCTTTCTCGATGATTTCATATACGCCAGCCGGGCAGTAGCGCTGCTCGGGCGCGGCGTATTCCGGCAGGTTGTATGCGGTGGGTATGGTTTTGTCCCGTAGGCGCAGATGCACCGGCTGGTCTTCCTCGTGGGCGGTGTTGGAGAGATAGACGGAGCTCATGCGGTCGAAGCTCAGCGTTCCGTCCGGCGCTGGGTATGTCAGCGGTTTTGCATGGGCAGCTTTGGTGAGCGTGGCATGGTCCGGCGTATGGTGGCGCAGTGTCCACGGGGCGCGGTTTTGCAGCAGGTATGTATCGAGTGCGCTATATGCCAGACCGGCCCACAAACCATGCCGGAAGGCGGGGCGGATATTGCGTGCGCTATGCAGCTCCTGCCATGCCCATGATTGGCGGAAAAGGGTGGGATATTCCTCCAGTAGCGGCGTGCCTTGCGGCAGCGCCGCTGTCACGGCTTCCGCCGCCAGCATGCCGGATTTCATGGCAAGGTGAGAGCCCTTGATTTTCGGCACATTTAAAAACCCCGCCGCGCAGCCGATCAGCGCGCCTCCGGGAAATGCCAGCCCCGGCAGGCTTTGCAGTCCGCCTTCATTAATCGCCCGTGAGCCATAGGCAATGCGCCTGCCGCCTTCCAGCACCTTGCTGAATAACGGATGGTGCTTCATGCGCTGGAATTCACGGAAAGGATCAAGATAAGGATTTTTATAATCCAGCCCGGTAATCAGCCCAATATACACCTGATTGGCATCCGCATGATAAAGGAACGAGCCGCCGTACGTGCGCCCGCCCAGCGGCCAGCCGACGCTGTGGACGATTTCGCCGCGCCGGTGGCGGGTGGCATCCACTTCCCATATTTCCTTAATGCCGATGGCATAGGTTTGCGGGTCGCACTTCCCGCGAAGCTGGAACGCCTCCATCAATTGCTGCGAAAGCGAGCCGCGGCAGCCTTCGGCAAAGAGCGTATAGGCGGCGCGGATGGCTACACCGGACTGGAAACCGGGTTTTTCCTCGCCGTTGCGTCCGCGTCCGAAATCGCCGGTGATGACACCTTTGACATGCCCTTCCTCGATGATGGCCTCCACCGCTGGGAATCCCGGGAAAATCTGCACGCCCAGCGCCTCCGCCTGTTCGCCCAGCCAGCGGCAGACCTGCCCGAGGCTGACGATATAATTCCCATCATTATGCATCTGCCGAGGGGTGGGGAGGCGGAAAGCGCTCTTTTCACTAAGCAGGTAGAATTTATCCGCCGTGGCGGCGATATGAATGGGAGCTTTGCGCTCGCGCCAGTCCGGCAGCAGCTCATCCAATGCCCGCGTTTCAATGGCGGCGCCGGAAATGATGTGCGCCCCCACCTCCGCGCCTTTTTCCAGCACGCAGACCGAGCATTCCGGCAGCAACTGGCGCAGGCGAATAGCCGCCGCCAGCCCGGCGGGGCCTGCGCCGACGATGGCTACGTCGAATTCCATGACTTCACGCTGGTGCATATGTTTTCCGCTTCGTATAGTGATAGCAGATTGATATAAGACATTTTATCATTTTACCGATAGAAAAATAACCGTGTCACTGATTGAATATCTTAAACTGCAACTGGAAGCGGGCGTGGATGAAACGCTGGGCGACTCGCCTATTAACCGTTTCGCACCCCCGCCGCCGGAGCAGCCACTGGCAGAGAATGTGCAGGAACTTATGAAAGCAGCTCAAAAAAAACCCGCAGCGCCCGAGCGCGCCTCACTGACCTCGCCGCCTCCGGCAGCGGCGATTGCTGAAGCGCGGGCGCTGGCCGATAAAGCCACTACGCGCGAGGAGCTGGAGCAGGCCGTGCGCGACTTCAACGGCTGCGCACTGAAAAAACTGGCGACGAACACGGTATTCTCCGACGGCAATCCCCGCGCCAATATCATGCTGATCGGTGAAGCCCCGGGCGCGCAGGAGGATATTCAGGGTATTCCCTTCTGCGGGGCCAGCGGGCAATTGCTGGATAAAATGCTCGCCAGCGCCGACTATGACCGCAACAGCGTCTATATCAGCAATACCTTATTCTGGCGGCCTCCCGGCAACCGGCAGCCAAGCAAGGAAGAGCTGGCCATCTGCCAGCCGTTCGTGGAAAAGCACATCGCGCTGATTAACCCGGCGCTGCTGATTTTCTGCGGCGGTACGGCAGTGGGGTCGCTCCTGCGCAAGGACATAGGCATCACCAAGCTGCGCGGCAGGATGCATGAATACAGCAATCAATATATGCAAAAGCCTATTCCGGTGGCAGTGCTGTTCCACCCGTCCTACCTGCTGCGCTCACCGGGGCAGAAGCGGTTGGCATGGCACGACCTGCTATCCATCCGCCATTACATGGATTCAGCTAAAATCCCGTCCCCACGCCCATAGTGGTGCCCGGCGCCCGCTGGCGGGGTTGCTTGGGGGCATTATGTGCTTTGGGCGATCTTTTGTTACTGATAGAGCCAGTCTGATCCGCTACGCCAACACTGCCATTTGTTTTATTTTCATTTTTTTGAGCTTTACGAGTATCGCCTTGATACAGGCCTACTCCTTCAAAATCCAGCGAATCGGACATATCCTGGCAGCGCTGCTTTGCATCGGATTGCATGCCGCCGCCATAGCTGCTGAGTGTGGCGTTGGAGCCATAGTGTTTTAGTTGCTGGTAGACATTCTGCTCTGAACTGCTGATCAGTTGTTGCAGGTATTTTTTGCTAAGCGCATATGTGTCCTGCAATTCCTGCTGACCTGCTTTAATGCGTTTCTCATGCGTGGAAATTGCTTGCTTGATTTGCTCTGCGGATAGATCGCTTTTTACTCCTACGCTGCGCACATAGGCCCAATATTGATACGCGCATGAATCGTACACAAGCGCACGCAGTGAGTTTCGGAACGCTTCAGACTGATAGGACTGTTTCAATTGTTCCGCTTTGGCTTCCGCCTCTGCGGCCTGTTCTTCCTGCTGGCGCTTGGCTTCTTCGGCGGTCAGTTTTTGCGCTTCGGCATCGGACAGGGTATGCCCCGTTTCAGCATAGCGTTTTTTTACTGCCTCAACCAGCTGTTCCTGCTGCTGATTCATCTGTTTCAGCCGCGCTTCGTAATCTTCCTGTACGGCTTTATATTGCTTCTCGATAGCGGAATTATATTCGGCATATTTCTGATTCACGTCTTTGGTTTTATTGACCAGGAAGCTGTCGATAAACGAAAGCACATTCTGATAATCATTCTTGTTTGCGATATCGCGCGGGTAAACACCCTGGCTGTTCGGTATATACGCATTTGCCCCTCGCTCCATCAGCAGCTTGACCATCTTTAAATTACCGATGGAGGCGGCACGGTAGAGCGCTGTTTCCCCGGCGCTGTCCTGCATGTCGATGGTTGCGCCTTTATCCAGCATGGTTGTTGCAATCATTAGCCCTTCGTCATCCGTGCGCATAGCTGCGATGCCAAGCGCCGATATGCCATTTTCATTCACTGCATTGGCGTTTGCGCCGTGATCTATCAGAATGGCGGTATCATTGGCGCTGCCAAACTGGGCTTTATACACCAGATCGCTGTCCGCCTTCGGATCGGCCGCCAGCGCAGGGGCGCTTAATAAAAGGAATACCATCAGGCTCTTGACGAAATGCATTGTAAAACCATATCAGCGAAGTATTAAGAACTTCCCAATTATAGCGAAAAACAGGCCATGACGCAAAAGAACACTGAAACGCTGCAATTTTCCGCTGAAATCAGCAAAGTATTGCAGTTAATGATTTATTCCCTTTACACCAACCGCGACATTTTCCTGCGCGAACTGGTCTCCAACGCCTCCGACGCCTGCGACAAGCTGCGCTACGAAGCGCAGACCCGCCCCGAACTGCTCGCGGAGGACAGTGAGCTAAAAATCGCCATCACATTCGACAAAGCGGCAAGAACCCTCACCATCCGCGATAACGGCATCGGCATGACCCGGGAGGAGTTGATCCGCAATCTCGGCACCATCGCCAAATCCGGCACGCAGGAGTTCGTCTCCCGCTTTACCGGCGACCGTACAAAAGACGTATCATTGATCGGCCAGTTCGGCGTTGGCTTTTACTCCTCCTTCATGGTGGCCAACAAGGTGACGGTGCTTTCAAAGCAGGCAGGAGAGGCGCAGGCCCATCAATGGGAATCGGACGGCAGTGGTGAGTTTTCGGTAAGTGAAACTGAAGGCGAACATAAGCGCGGCACGCAGATCACCCTGCACCTTAAAGAAGACGCGCAGGAATATCTTGATTATTTCCGCCTGCGTCATATCATCCAGACCTATTCGGACCATATTTCCTTCCCCATTGAGATTACCAACGAAGAAGGCCACACCGAAGCGGTCAATAAGGCTTCCGCCCTCTGGGTGCGCCCGAAAGCGGAAATCACGCCCGAGCAATATCAAGAGTTCTACCGCCACGTGGCGCATTCGCCGGACACGCCGTGGCTCACGTTGCACAACAAGATCGAAGGTAAGCTGGAATATACCTACCTTCTTTTCATCCCCGGCATCCGTCCGTTCGACCTGTTCCACCCTGACCGCAAGCGGCGGGTGAAGCTGTACGTCAAGCGCGTCTTCATTACCGATGAAGGGTTGGATTTGATCCCGCATTACCTGCGTTTCCTGCGCGGTGTCATCGATTCGGAAGATCTGCCGCTCAATATCAGCCGCGAAACCCTGCAGGCCAACCCGGTGCTGGCGAAAATCCGCGATTCGGTGGCCAAGCGCGTGCTGTCGGAACTGAAGAAAAAGGCGGCGGATGACGCGAAATCGTATGATGAATTCTGGAAAAATTTCGGCTCCGTGCTGAAAGAGGGGCTCTGCGAAGCCAACACCCCGCGCGAGCAGATTCTGGAAGTCTGCAGGTTTTACAGTACCGCAGGCGAAGAACTTGCCGGCCTCGACGATTACATCGCCCGCATGAAAGAAGGGCAGGACGATATCTATTACCTTACCGGCGAACGGCTGGAAAGCTTACGCCTCAACCCTAAGTTGGAAGGCTTCAAAAAACGCGGCGTGGAAGTGCTGCTGCTATCCGACCATGTGGATGATTTCTGGCTGAGCGTGGTGCAGGAATTCAAGGGAAAGCATTTCAAATCCATCACCCGCGCCGATATCGATCTTGACCGATTTGGCACAGCCGAAGAAGAAAAAAAAGAGGATGAGAAACCCGCCGATGAAGGCGCGGTGGCGGCGCTGATCGCACGCATGAAGGAAATACTTGGCGAGAATGTGCGCGACATCCGTACCACCTCCAAGCTCACCGACAGCCCGGTCTGCCTTGCGGTGGAGGAGGGGGCAATGGATATACGGCTGGAGCGTTTCCTGATCGAGCAGAAACAGCTGCAAACCGGCACCGCCAAAATCCTGCAAATCAATCCGGAGCACCGCATTATCCGCTCACTCGCGGAAAAAACACTGGAGAATGCGTCGTCCCCGGAGATCGAAGATGTTACGTGGCTATTATTTGATCAGGCGCGCATTCTGGAAGGCGAAGAAATCACCGACCCCGCCGCCTTCTCCCGCCGCCTAAGCAGTTTCGTGCAGAAGAGTCTGGCGGCATAAAACTCCTGTCGTCCTCGGGCCGCCCGCAGGGCGGAACCGGGGACCCATCTCTACGCTTGCGCCAGCCGATAGATGGATCCCCGGTCGATACTGCGCATCGCCGAGGACGACAGGAAAAGCATAATGTTTATTAACATATCCCGCCTTGAACCTTCACCGGGTTCTGGTAATCTCACGCTTATGTCCGCCTCGATCCCGCTCTACACACGTTATGCGCGCCGCTTGCTGAACCGCAAGCTGGCTGCGCCGCGCAAGGCGGTTGCGTATCTGGCGTCGCTGAAAGATTTAAAATCGGAAGTGGAGCTGCTGACCTCTTATTCAAACGATACCATTTATCGCCTGCGCTACGACACAATGAAATACGATTACGTCAGCCCCTCCATCATCCGCCTGCTCGGCTACGCGCCGGAGGAGATGCAGCGCATCAATATCCGCTCGCTGATCCAGGAGACGCGCATTGTGAATGACGCGCTGAAGCCGGTGGAATCCTTCGGCCAGCTGGAAGAAACCCGCAGGCGCGGCGAGGTGAATAAATGGCAGGCCGATTACCTGATCCGCACCAAGGATGGCCGCCAGATCTGGATTTCCGACGTATCCTATCCGTGGTATGACGAAAAAGGATCCATCATCGGCTCGGTAGGCAGTTTACGCGATATCACCGACCGCGTGGAGGCGGAAACCCGCGCCCGCGAGGAAATCCAGCGCATGGCCAGCACCGATCTGCTCACCGGCATGGCTAATCGTCACCGCTTCTTCACCCGGCTGGAAGACGAACTCAAGCGCATCAAGCGCAGCCGCGACGACCTGGCGGTGCTGCTAATCGACATTGATCATTTCAAGAAAATCAACGCCGATTTCGGCCAGGAAATCGGCGATACGGTGATTCAGGGCGTATGCCGCATCGTTCAGTCCTGCCTGCGCGAAACCGATCTGGGCGCGCGCATCGGCGGCGAGGAATTCGGCGTCATCCTGCCGGAAACCCCGGCGGCGGGCGCGTTCTGGGTGGCCGAGCGCATCCGCTCCTCCATCGCCAAGCACAGTTTTCCGTCCGATTCTCCCTTGCGCCCCATCGGCTGCACCGTCTCCATCGGCATCGCCTCCGCCCGTTTCGACGACCATATGGACGCCAACACCCTCTACAAATCCGCCGATACGCGCCTCTATATTGCAAAAAACACCGGTCGCAACCAGGTGTCGATGGATGAGCTGATGGAATT
>CAYPEF010000078.1:0-7643 GCA_964409675.1 uncultured Rickettsiales bacterium
TGGCCGATGGTGCCGTCCTCAAACCGGCCTGAGGACTGGCCGTGGCCGCTGTAATCGAAGCGCACATAGGCGCGGCCCTTTGCACGGCAAAGATCGTCCAGCGCCATGGCTTTGCTGCCGGTCATGTCGGACTTGAAGCCGCTGAGGAACATCACACCGTGGCCGTGGCCTTCCAGGCGGCTGAAGGCGATGCGCCTGCCGTGGATGGTATCCAGCAACGTCGTCATAAAACCGGTGCCGGGCCCCTGCCCTGCCAGTCGGCATCAACCTTGACGAACAACTTTAAAAGCACTTTGGCATCCAGCTGCTTTTCCAGCTCGATGCGGGCGGAGGTGCCGATTTTCTTCAACATCTGCCCGCCCTTGCCAAGGATGATCATTTTCTGACTCTCGCGCTGTACTAAAATCGCCTGTGAGATGGCGACAGTGCCGGATTTACGGTGCTCCCAGGCTTCCGTCTCCACCGTCAGGCTGTAGGGCAGTTCATGGCGAAGCTGGTAGAAAAGCTTTTCGCGGGTGATTTCGGCGGCCAGCAAACGCAGCGGCAGGTCGCTCAACTGGTCTTCCGGGTAGAGGAACTGGCCTTCCGGCATATGCCGCGCCAGCCAGGCGCGCAGGTCGCGCACACCATCGTTCTTCAGCGCCGAGATCATGAAAATCTGCTCGAAGGCGCTGTATTTGGCGCAGGCCTGCGCGAGGGTAATCAGCTCCGGCTTTTCCACCGCGTCGATCTTATTCAGGGCGATGCAGGCAGGGAGTTTCTTCTTCGGCAAGCGCTTCTCCAGCCGGTCGAGGATATGGAGCGTATCTTCGCTCAGCCCCTTCAGCGCATCCACCAGCACCAGCACGGCATCGGCATCAGCAAGGCCGGCCCAGGCTTCCTCGACCATCGATTTCTCAAACGCTCCCTTGCCCTGAAAAATCCCCGGCGTATCGACGAAAATCAGCTGCGCCTGCCCTTCCATGCAGATGCCGCGCACGCGGAAGCGCGTGGTCTGCACCTTCGGGCTGACAATGGAGATTTTGGAGCCGACCAGCTGGTTCAGCAGCGTGGATTTTCCGGCGTTGGGAGCGCCGAGAATGGCGATATAGCCGCAGCGCGTATCCATCAGGCCGCCAGGCTTTCGCCCTTGAGCACTCGCTCGATCAGCGCCAGCGTTTCCTTGGAGCCGTAAAGCGCGATGAAGGAGCCCATGCGCGGGCCTTGGCTTGCGCCGAGAAGCACCTCATACAATGCGCCGAACCAGTTTTTTAGGTCCGGGAACGGGTGCGCCTTGCCGATGGCGTAGATGGCGTTCTGGTAATCCTCCGCTTTTGCATCGGCGGGGGCTATGCGCAAATAGTCGGCAAGCTCGCGCAGGGCCGCCTGCTCCACTTCGGTGGGCGCGCGGAATTTTTTGTTGGGCTTCACGAAATCATGGTAATAATTTACCGCACCCTGCACCAACTGGTTCAGGAAGGGCTTGGCTTCCGGCGTTGCGCCCGGGAGGTAACGCGCGATGAAGCCCCAGAGCACCGAGGCATCCTCGGCATTGCAGGCGCTGGCGAGATTAAGCAGCAGGTTGAAGCTCAGGCCTGATTCGGGTGCCGGTGGATTACCGGCATGGATGTGCCATGCGGGGTTTTTCAGCCGTGCTTCCTCGTTCTCCTGCTGGTATTTTTCCAGATAGGTTTGGTAATCATCCACGGCTCTGGGAATCACGTCGAAATAAAGCCGCTTGGCCTTGCGGGGACTCTGGTACATGTAAAGCGCAAGGCTTTCGGGCGGCGCGTAGCGCAGCCATTCATCGATAGTGAGGCCGTTGCCTTTGGATTTGGAGATTTTCTGGCCCTTGTCGTCGAGGAATAATTCATACGAAAATCCCTCCGGCGGCTTGGCGCCGAGGATGGAGCAGATTTGCGAGGAGAGCTCCACCGAGGGGATCAGATCCTTGCCAGACATTTCGTAATCCACCCCCAGCGCGTACCAGCGCATGGCCCAGTCGGCTTTCCATTGCAGCTTACAATGACCACCGGTGACGGGGGTTTCGCTCGTGGAGCCATCTTCCTCGCGGTAAGTAATCGTACCGGCTTTTTCATCGCACGCGATCACCGGCACTTGCAGCACCACGCCGGTTTTCGGGCAGACCGGCAGGAATGGGCTGTAGGTGGCCTTGCGCTCCGGCCCGAGGGTGGGAAGGATGACGTTGATGATGGCGTCATAGTGCTTCAGCACGGCAAGCAATGCGGCGTCGAACTGGCCGGATTTATAACACTCGGTGGCGCTTTTAAATTCATAATCGAAGCCGAACCTGTCCAAGAAGGCGCGCAGGCGGGCGTTCATATGATGACCGAAGCTCTCATGCGTGCCGAACGGGTCGGGGATAGATGTTAGCGGCTTGCCGAGATGGGTGGCTATCATTTCCCGGTTAGGCAGATTATCCGGCACCTTGCGCAATCCGTCCATGTCGTCGGAGAAGGCGAACAGCTTGGTGGGAATATCCGAAATCTGCGCGAACGCATGCCGCACCATGCCGGTGCGCGCCACTTCGCCGAACGTGCCGATATGCGGCAGGCCGGAGGGGCCGTAGCCAGTTTCCAGCAGCACGTAGCCTTTTGGCGGCGGGGCGGATTTGTAACGCTCGGCGAGCTTCAGGGCTTCTTCAAAGGGCCAGGCATTGCTGACAGCGGCGGTTTCTTTACTAATTACAGGCATAGTCTCAATCATCTAATAATACTGGATAATGCCTTCTACACGCATCGCTTTGATCTGTCACCCCTGCAAAAACACTAATTTTATGCGTCATTGCGAGCGTAAGCGAAGCAATCTATGCCTCAGTGAGAGGAGAGCTGGATTGCTTCGCTTACGCTCGCAATGACGGGAAATGGTTATTTTTTCCCGCGATTGAAAAAACCCGCGAACGACATACGCACGTTATCCCCGGCAGTGGCGTTAACTTTGGTTACCATGTGGTAGGCATCGTTGGCAATGAAGACGATGCGGTTGCGTTTGGGGAAGATACATTGCGCGTAGCCGGATGACATGGCCATTTCGTCGTGATTGGCGTGGTGCAGCCATTTGCGGCGGTAGAAGGAATACCCGTCCTTGTCCTTGCGGCGCTGCTCGATCTGGTCGTTGACCTCCTTGCCCAGCATCAGTAGCAGCCCGCCCCAGTGCAGCCGCCATTCGGGGTTGAGGAAGAATACATAGGCACCGCTGTAAATGCCCGCCCCGTCATTATGCAGCGACAGGCCGGTATCGGGCGGGTAGAGCCAGGAAGTGACGGAGAAATGCTCCCAGTCCTTCTCGCGCTCGCCTATCAGGTGGCGCACCTGCGGGTTGATGGCGTTGATCTGGTCGATGAATAAATCCGGCGTCTTGCCGGTGGGATAGACATAATCCGGCTTGGGGTTTTTCTTCTCGCGCGTATGGAAGAAATAATTCTCGGCGCTGCGCAGCGGAAAACCGTTGTCGATGTTCCAGACACGCGAGATTTTCCCGGTGGTGTTGATGTGGTTATAATCCGCCTCAACGGCAAAATTATAGATTTGCTCGAAGACGTCTTCCGGCAGGAAATCGTCATAGACAATTGCCTCAGGCGACTCAAAGGTTTTACGTGGTGTATGCGCTCTCTCACCGGAAAGGGGTTGGGCCGTATTTATCACAGGCTCGGGCGCGGCAATGGTTTTAGCTATGGCATGCGTGCGTACCTGTGCCTGCACGGTTAAGATCGGCGTTGTGCTGGCTTTCGCGCCGGTTGAGGAAACATTCTGCGTCTTCGGCGCCGGGAAAACACAGTTATAGGAGCTTTCGACAATTTTCTTATGCGCGAAATCCACGCCGCAGTAAGCCTCGTATTCCTCCAGCGAACGGGCGTTGCCCAAGCCGTAGCGGTCCAGCTCTTTCAGCGCTTCCGGGTTGGCGGGTTCCTCGCGGTTCAGCATGTAGCGCACGCGCTGGTAAGATAGGTCGTTGGCAAGGCCCCAGTCCTTATGGTCGCTGAAATGGGTGGATTTGCGCTTGCTGCGGTTCCAGTCATGATAGGCGACGGGTTTGTTAGGGTAGTAGATATCGTAGCCGTGCGTCCACAGGCGGGCGGAGAGGGAAATTTCCTCGCCGAAGAAGTATAGGTGCGGGTCATACGGCACGTCGTGGATGATAGAGGACGGGCCAAACAGGAAGCAGGCACCGATAAATGCGCCTTTGGGCGGCAAGGCAGGCGGACGGTTGATCGGGTAGGCGTAGCCTTTCATGGTAAAGATGCCGCCGGTGTTGAATTCCTTGGCGGCGATGCCGAAAATCCATTCACGCTCCAGCTTATTGGGCGGCGTATAGCCGGGCGGATAGGTGGAGATGACGGCGCGGGGGTTGCCGCAATCCTCGAACATCTTGAGCAGGGTCTCATCCCAGCCAGGCTCGAAGCGCATATGGGAGTCGATCTGGAGGGTGAACTCCTCGCCGTTCCAGAGTTTCTGCGTTTCCGAGCGCGCCCAGCAGGCGCCCTTGCTTTCGCGTGCGTCCACGTGCTTGATGCGCACCTGGTCGGGAAAGGGCGGCTCCACTTCGAAGCAATGCGCATCTTCTTCCTGAATATATTGCCAGCAGATGCCCGCGAAAATGCGCTCCGGGTGCGCGGCACGCTCAAATAAATCCTTGATGGTGTGCTGGCATTCGGGGTCGCGGTAGCTCGCGATCTGCACGAAAATGCGCGAGCGCTGGGGCTGCGTTGCGGAAGTCTCACCGTTTTTAAGCATATGCCAAAATCCCTGATAGGCGTATTTACTGATAATATGTTTGTCTAGATCCACGCCGAGGAATGGCCAGAAATGCTCCAGCGGGCGGGCGATGCCGTGGCCGTAGCGGTCCAGTTCCTTCAGCGCTTCCTCATCGTCGCTGACCTCAAGGCCGAGCAAGTGCCGCACGCGCTGGCAGCTATGCTGCGTGGCGGCGGCGGAATCCTCCCGGTAGGTCCGTGTTTTGGCGGTCTCCGGCTGCTCCCAGTAATGGTAGGCGATGCTGCGGTCGGGCTGGTAGATGTCCCAGCCGTGCGTCCACAGGCGGGCAGCGTAGGAAATCTCGTCGCCATTGTGAAAAATATAAGGGTCAACCGGAACCGCAGTGAAGGCTTCTGCGGGCGCGAACAGGAAATTCATCATCGGCACCGGCGTCGGATAGATTCCGTTGCGTTCGTCCTGCAGATTATCCAGCGTGCGCATGATCAGGCGCACCACCGCCGGACGGTTGGTGGCGGTAATCTGCGACACCGCAATGCGACCCAGCTGACGGGGCGCATATTGAATGTTTTGCCCCGGCGTATAGTGCAGCAGCGCCGCGCTGATTACCGCCTGTTCGGACGGGGCACGGGAAAGCATTTCCAGCAGCGCCTCATCCCAGCCCGGCTCGAAGCGCATATGGGAGTCGATCTGCAATATATATTCCTCGCCGCCGTACAGCTTCATTGCTTCAGCGCGTGCCCAGCCGGAACCACGGCTTTTTTCAAGGCTGTATTTTCTCTCGCGCACCTGCGCCGGGTATGGATAGGGAACATGGAAGCAGTCATGATCTTCCGCCATGTGCACCTGCCAGCATATGCCTGCGAAAATGCGCTCCGGGTGCGCGGCACGCTCAAATAAATCCTTGATGGTGTGCTGGCATTCGGGGTCGCGGTAGCTCGCGATCTGCACGAAAATGCGGGGTCTTGGGGAGAAATCGTCGCTCATTGGCTCTTTGGGCTGCATGGGTTTTACGCTTTCTGTAGCATTTTGCGCCAGCTTTGGCTGCGGTAAATTGATCTTGCTCAAGCCGGTGTGGGAGGAGGATATTGTATCCATGGCAGGTTTCTGCTCCAGCAGGTCGGTATTCCAGAAACCTTCCAGGGCGTGGCGCTTAACGATGCGGCGTTTTAAATCGACCCCGCTGTATTTCCAGAAATCTTCCAGCGCGCGCACGTGGCCGAGGGCGTAGTGCTCCAGCTCCTCTATCACCTCGGGATCGTAACTTTCCTCCAGCCCTAGCAAATGGCGCAGGCGCTTCAGCGAGCGGATATTATTGGGGTTATCTTCAACCTTATATTCCTTCATCCCCGGCGTGCGGCGGTTGTGCCACTGGTGGTAGGCCACCGGCTGCGGCAGTTGGAAGATGGTATAGCCATGCGTCCACAGGCGCACGGCATAAGCCAGCTCCTCGCCCCAGAAATAAATATGCGGGTCGAAGGGAAGCGTTTTGAATAGTCCGCTTTCGGCGAAGATGAAGTTAAAGATGACGAATGGCGACGGGTAGATGCCGCGCCGTGGGTCGCGGCGGCTCATCAGTGCGCGCGTGAGGTGGACCATTTGCGGGTCGTTCTCCGTGCCGAGGTAATTTACGCGGATGCGCCGGTTGCGCTGTTCCGGCGGGGCCAGTTCATCCAATGGCGGATGGTAATAAGGCGGGAAGAAGGTGACAAGTTTTTTATCGCCTTCGCATTGTTTATAGTTTTGAATCAGGTAATCATCCCAATTCTGCTCGAAGCGCATATGGGCGTGCACCTGCAGCGTGTAGGTCTCCCCCTCCCAGAGCGCATTCGCCTCGTTGCAGGCCCAGCCGGAGCCTTTGCTCGCAAGCGGGTGGTAGTGCTTGATGCGCACGCGCTCGGGATAGGGATAAATGGCTTTCAGGAAATGCGCGTCCTCCTCCGGGTCGTATTGCCAGCAGATGCCGACGCTGATGCGCTCGGGCCGCGCCGCCTTTTCAAACAGGCTGCGCAGGGTGAGGTGGCATTCAGGATCGCGGTAACTCGGGATCTGGACGAAAATCGTCTCGCGTGGGGGCATGCGGAGGGCGGAAATTCCTAGTTTCTTTATCAGGGATAAAATGTACTATAAATAGTCTTAAAAATCTTTATATTTTACGCTTATGCAACTGATTATCCTCGGCATGCACTCCTCCGGCACCTCCATGGCGGCCCGGCTTATCAACATGATGGGGGTCTATTTCGGCCCCGAAGGCATAAGCATCGGATTTGACAAGAATAATCCCAAGGGCTTCTGGGAGCGGCAGGACGTGATGAGCCTCAATGAGAGCCTGCTCAAGCGCCGGGATTGCGCCTGGAACCGGGTGGATAACTGGGAAATCCCCGAGCAGCCCCCTTCCCTTGCCCCCAAAATCAGCCGCTCCATCCAGACTTTAGTGCTTGACCTTGATGCGCACCGCCCCTGGTTCATCAAGGACCCGCGCCTCTGCCTGACCCTGCCGTTCTGGACGCCGTTTCTGGAAATGCCGGTGGCGATTATCGTCTACCGCGACCCGCTCGAAATCGCCGAATCGCTGTTCCGGCGCAACGCCATTCCGCATGCATACGGGCTCGCGCTCTGGGAAGCTTACGGCGTGCATCTGATGAACGCCGCCCGCAACCTGCCGCGCCTGCATGTACGCCATGCCGATCTGCTGGCCGACCCGGTGCGCAGCGTCTCCCGGCTGCATGCCTCCTTGCGCGAACTGGACGTGCTGGGCCTGCGCCTGCCCTCCGCCCGCGAAATCACCGCCTTCGTGGACCCGGCGCTCTACCGCGCGAAGAAAGAAGCGGTGGATGCTTCCCTCACCCTTTCCGACCACCAGCACATGCTCAGCCGCCTGCTCACCGGCGAGTGGCAGCCGAATGGGGAACTGCGCGTTTCGAGCGCGTC
>CAYPEF010000078.1:7743-11629 GCA_964409675.1 uncultured Rickettsiales bacterium
ACGCGGAAATTATCCCTCATTCTTTGCTTCTTTAAAAACACGAATCGCACGCTGCCGTGCTTCATCATGCTCCACCATCGGCATGGGATAGGATTTCATCTTTCCGGTTTTCCATGGTTCGTGAATTTCGGTGGCGCTTAAATGGCGCAGTTCGGGCACGAAGCGGCGGATATATTCGCCTTCGGGATCAAACTTCCTGCTTTGCAGGGTGGGATTGAAGATGCGGAAATAGGGCTGCGCGTCCGTGCCGGTGGAGGCGGCCCATTGCCAGCCGCCTACGTTGGAAGCGGCTTCGTAATCCATCAAATGCTGAGCGAAATGCTCCTCGCCCCAGCGCCAGTCGATGAGTAAATGCTTGGTGAGGAAGCTGGCGGTGATCATGCGCGCACGGTTGTGCATCCAGTTGCATTCCAGCAGCTCGCGCATGGCGGCATCGACGATGGGATAGCCGGTTTCGCCGTTGCAGAAGCGTTTGAAATCGTCCTTGCTCTGGTTCCACGGGATGCGCCTGCGGTAGGCTTCGTTCCATTCCTCGTTCAGCGATTCGGGCGCGTGGTATAGCGTCATGATGTAGAACTCGCGCCAGATCAGTTCATTCAGCCATGTATCCGCCGAGGCGTGCATGGCCGCGCGCACGCATTCGCGCACCGACACCAGCCCGAAGCGCAAGTAAGGCGATAAGCGGCTGGTGCCATGCTTCGCCGGATAATTGCGCCTGTCCGCATATTGCCGCACCAGGCGCTCCATGAATGCCTCCAGTCGGGCGGTCCCGTCACTCGCCGGCCAGTGATCGGAGGGGGCATAATCATATCCCGCTTCGTTCACCAGCGCCGCCGCACCCCGGCTGCATTCCAATGCGCGGATACCATGCTTTTGCAAACGCTCCGCCATGGTTGCAACAGGTGCGAATTCCTTGCCCAGTTGATATTCGTAAGGCTGTGCATAGAGTAGAGTGAATGCGGCTTTCCAAGCTTTGGAATAGGGCGTGAATACTTTGAACGGCTGGTCCTGCTTGTTGAGGATCTGGGCGGGAGCGAAGATCACATGGTCACGCAGCAGCTTGAATTCCACACCATTCGGCAGATGCCGCTTGACTTCCTCATCCCGCCTGATGCTGGCCGGCTCAAAATCAGCACCGGCTAAAATATGCGCGGCGTTTAGCGTGGCTGCCGCCTTAGGCACCAGTTCCTGCGCCCTGCCGTAGAGCGCCAGCACCCCGCCGCCATGCGGTTTTAACTGGGCATCCAGCAGGCAGAGCGCATCGGCAATGAAGCTCAGGCGGCGGTCAGTGCGGCTGGTGAAGCGGTCCAGAATGCTGGAGTCAAACACGAATACCGCCTGCACTGGCTTGCCCGCGCGCAGCGCATGGGCAAAAGCGGCATGGTCATGCAGACGGAGATCACGGCGCAACCAGACTAAGGTAATAGGATTTGCAGAAGTCATAAGGTTATTATAAGCTGAAGCGATTATCCTTGTATGTTAGAATATTATCCTCAGCAAATATCATTATGCCGATCCTGAGAATCCTGCTGCTTCTGACGTTTTATTCACATACGGCAATAGCGCTCACCCCTCCTAACGGCAGAGATATCTGTCAAATTGAAGGAAAAGTGATAGCGTTATCGCCCGGTGAAGGAACGGATGAAAGTATGCATAAAGTTGCAATCACTGAAGTCACAATTGCCATCACAAAGCGTACATTGGCAATTAAAAACACAAATGGAGATGTTAGCCGATGCAATAAAAAGCTTTTAGCGGATGAATCAGACGTGTTCCAGCTTTGCGATCATACTGAGCTAAAGACAGGAGATATCATCTCAGCAAAAGAAGGTACATCACTCGGCGGCGGGCGTTACTGCATCTACGATATTAAAAAGCTCGGCTTATAATCGATGAATGAAAGCAATATTTCGGCATTAGCCACCCTAGAGCGTATTGCTTCAGCGCTGGAACGCCTTGCACCGAGTCAGGAAACAACGGTGGACTGGCATATTGCAGATGCTTATATTTGGGACAGCCACGCCCGTAAGCCATTTCCGGTGGAAAATGTATCAGCGATTGATCTCTCGCTGATTATTGGCGTCGATCAGGCGCGCGATACCCTGCTCACCAACACGCGCCAGTTCGCGCAAAGCTTCTCCGCCAATAATGCACTGCTCTGGGGCGCGCGCGGCACCGGCAAAAGCTCACTGGTGAAGGCGGTGCATATGGAAGTGAACCGCGAATTGCCGCACGCGCTGGCGCTGGTGGAAATCCACCGCGAGGATATTGAGCAATTGCCGCTGCTGATGGCGCAGTTGAAAATCTCCCCCCGCCGCAGCATTTTATTTTGCGATGATCTCACGTTTGACGGCGCGGATGCTTCCTACAAATCCCTTAAGACCGCATTGGAAGGCGGCATTGAAGGCAGGCCGGAGAACGTGGTGTTCTATGCCACCTCCAACCGCCGCCACATGCTGCCGCGCGAAATGATCGAAAATGAGCGCGGCACCGCCATCCACCCCGGCGAGGCGATTGAGGAGAAAGTTTCCCTTTCCGACCGCTTCGGCCTGTGGCTCGGCTTTCATGCCTGCACACTGGAGATGTATCTTGCCATCGTGGAATCTTATGCCAAGCGTTTCGGTATCGACATGCCGCGTGAGGATTTGCGCCAGCAGGCCTTCCTCTGGGCCA
The DNA here is from genome assembly GCA_964409675.1 of uncultured Rickettsiales bacterium. Taxonomy (GTDB): domain Bacteria; phylum Pseudomonadota; class Alphaproteobacteria; order Rickettsiales; family SXRF01; genus CAYMDD01. The sequence goes on from CAYPEF010000078.1 coordinate 10,417, forward strand.
ATGCGCGCGGCGCGCGCTCGGGCCGGGTGGCATGGCAATTCATGCAGGATCTGGCCGGACGGCTACAGAAAAAACTCACATAGAAAGCATCCCTATGAACGGTTACTCCTCCTCTACGCCCGTGATTTTGCAGGTGCTGCCTAAGCTGCAAAGCGGCGGCGTCGAGCGCGGTACGCTGGAAGTGGCGCAGGCAATCGTGCGACAGGGCTGGACGTCGCTGGTGGCCTCCGCCAAGGGGCAGCTGGTGCAGCCGCTGGTATATACCGGCTCGAAGCATTTTGAATTGCCACTGGATACCAAAAGCCCATTCGGCATTTTCCTGAACAGCCTGAAGCTGGAACGGCTCATTCGCAAGCACCATGTGAATATCATCCATGCGCGCTCGCGCGCACCGGCGTGGAGCGCCTATCTCGCCGCCAAGCGCGCCAACGTGCATTTCGTCACCACGTTTCACGGGGTGTACGGGTTGCAGAGTGAATGGAAGCGCAAATATAACGCCGTCATGACGCGCGGCGAGCGGGTGATCGCGGTGTCGGATTTCATCGCGCAGCATATCCTTGCCAATTACCCGATGCCAAAAGACCATTTACGCATCATCCACCGCGGCGTGGACCTTGATGTGTTCCGACCGGACATGGCGCATCCCAAGCGGATGATTGACCTTGATAACGAATGGCACCTGCCGGAAGACCTGCCGATCATCCTGTTCCCCGGGCGCATCACACGCTGGAAGGGGCAGGATGTGTTCCTGAAAGCCCTCGCGCAGCTGCCGCACCGCAATTTTTTCGCCGTGCTGGCGGGCAGCAATGACGAGCATGAGAATTACAATCAGGAACTGGAAGAGATCATCAAGACATCTAATCTGGAGGGGCATGTGCGCATCGTGGGCAATACGCCGCACATGGTGGAAGCCTACCAGCTGGCAAAATTCGTGGTGGCCACTTCCACCGAGCCGGAAGCGTTCGGACGCGTGGTGCTGGAAGCACAGGCGATGGGCAAGCCCGTAATCGCCACCAACCACGGCGGCGCGCGCGAGACGGTGCGCGAGGGCGTCACCGGCTGGCTGGTGGAGCCGGGCGGCGTGGAAGCCCTGTCTCGGATGATCGATTACGTGCTGCACATGGACGAAGGCATGCTGCAATGGATGGGCGACCAGGGCATGGAAAACGCCCAGCATTTCTCCGCCCGCGCCATGTGCGACAAGACGCTGGCG
>CAYPEF010000079.1:0-11472 GCA_964409675.1 uncultured Rickettsiales bacterium
AATAAACTTCGATAAATCCGTATCTTTCGCCAGTTCTCCCAGCTGCGCACTCACATAGGCCGCGTCCACCACGGTCTCCCCCTGCCGCTCTGGAGCGTCAAAGCTTAAGCTTTCTAACAACTTCTCCATAATGGTATGCAATCGCCGTGCGCCGATATTTTCCACTTCGCGGTTGATGCGGGTGGTGATGGCGGCGAGTTCCTTGATGCCATCTTCGGTGAAGGTGAGCTGCACCCCTTCCGTGGCAAGCAATGCGGTGTACTGGCGCGTGAGCGAGGCTTCCGGTTCGGTAAGGATGCGCACCATGTCCTCCTCCTTCAGCGCGTTCAGCTCAACGCGGATCGGCAGGCGGCCCTGAAGTTCCGGCAGCAGGTCGGACGGCTTGGCCATGTGGAACGCGCCGGAGGCGATGAAGAGGATGTAATCGGTCTTTACCGAGCCGTATTTGGTGGCAACTGTGGTGCCCTCCAGCAGCGGCAGCAAATCGCGCTGCACGCCTTCGCGGCTGACATCGCCGCCGCGCAACTCGGAGCGGGCGGCGATTTTATCGATTTCATCCAGGAACACGATACCGTTGTTCTCCACGGCGCGGATGGCTTCCTGCACCAGCACGTCCTGGTCGAGCAGTTTTTCGCTTTCCTCCTGGAGCAGGAGCTGGCGGCCCTGCGCCACGCTCATATGCTTGGTCTTGGTGCGCCCGCCCATGGCCTTGCCGAGCATGTCGGTTAAATTGATCACACCCATCTGGCCGCCGGGCATGCCGGGAATGTCGAAGCTCGGGATGCCGCTTCCGGTATCGGCCACTTCCAGGTCGATTTCCTTATCCTCCAGTTCCCCGTTATGCAGCTTGGCGCGGAATTTGGCGCGGGTTTCCGGGCTGGAGCTCTGGCCGACCAGTGCGTTCAGCAGCCGTTCCTCGACGGCAGCCTCCGCCTTTTCGCGCACTTCCTTGTGCTTCAGCTCTCGCACCATCTTGATTCCCGTTTCTAATAGGTCGCGGACGATCGAATCCACGTCCCGGCCTACGTACCCTACCTCGGTGAATTTGGTGGCCTCAATCTTGATAAAAGGGGCCTTGGCGAGCTTGGCCAGCCGGCGGGCGATCTCGGTCTTGCCCACCCCCGTGGGCCCGATCATCAGGATGTTCTTCGGCACGATCTCCTCGCGCATCCCCTCCTCCACCTTCGCCCTGCGCCAGCGGTTGCGCAGCGCAATCGCCACCGCCCGCTTGGCATCCTGCTGCCCGACGATGAAGCGGTCCAGCTCGGCAACGATTTCCTTGGGGTTTAAGTCACTGGGGATCAGTTCGTTCATAACAGTGCGTTCTCATGCGTTGGTTTTCCTTACGCTATGAGATAGGCAGAATATACCGCTTATCAAGATACAGGCCGCTTAGGACGTCTAAACCATCTGTTGCTTGCTGGCAGAAAAAGAAGCAGTGCTGCTATAACTTGAAGAAGTAACATAACCTGTGTTATTTGGCGGCTTGTTTCCGATGTCCAGCTAAAATGACCTTGAGCTAGAACTAATAAGAATCCCGCTAAAAAGGCAAATGAAATACGCGCAATTTTCTTTCTTGTGATAATGCCTTTGCTGATCAGTAAGCAAGTTAATACATGCACTAATATCAATAAGCATGTCATAGCCTTGGGCTTTAAATCAACATAAATAAATATGTTATTTATATGAATTAATTGCAAGATAGTGCAAGATAGCCAGTACAGCATAAGCGCGGCTGTGACTGTATGCGGTATGCCTGCCAGCATACGCTGCAGACAAAAAGACAAATTTAGCGGCCCATTTGCTGGATGCGCAATTCACGGGCGCGGCTGAGGATGGTATCCTCCAGGCGGCGGTTCAGGTTTTCGTCCCCTGCCCGGTCGCGCCAGCTGCCGTTTTCCATCCGCTGCTTGAACACGGTGATTTTCACCCCGTCGGCGCGCAGGGTTTTATCGAGGATCAGCGCGTTCACCTTGTAGCGTTCGCCCGAGGTTTGCGGGTCTTCATACCAGTCGGTGAGGATTACGCCGCCGAACGGGTCGGCTGAAGCCAGCGGCATGAAGGAGAGCGTATCCAGTGTCGCGCGCCACAGGAAGCTGTTGACGCCGAGCGGCGAGCCTTTGGCGGCGTCCTGCTCGCTCGTGCTGGGCCCCAGCAGCGTCATGCCGTCACCGGTCAGGCTGCCGCGGCTGTAGGTACGCTCCAGCTTGGGGTCAAGCGGCGTATCCTGTTCCACTTTGGTGTTGCTGGAGCAGGAGGCAAGTGCAAGGCAGGAAAGAAGCAGGGCATGGGAGCGACGCATGGGAGAAGCCTTCCGGTGAAGTGGAGGATGTGCCCTATGTACGAAATTTCCCGCCCCTTGTGAACTAAATTATCGGCAATGCTGTGTTCATGTGGCGGCAATAAAAAAGGGCGGTGTTGCCACCGCCCTTTTCTTCTTGACTGTACCGGCTGATTAGAAGTTCAGCTGGGTACCGACCAGCACCAGGGTGCCGTCGTTGTCGGAGGCAGTGCCCGGGACGTCTGCGTCGAAGAAATCAACTTCGGCGTAGGGGGTCAGGCCGGGGGCCAGCTTGTAGTCCGCGCCAACCGAGAGGTTGCGGAACTTGTTGTCGCCGGTCACGTTGCCCTGATCGAAGCGGCTGTTGAGGTAAGTCACGCTCGCACCGAACGGACCGAACTCATACGCGCCACCAACGGTCCAGTAACGGGTCTCGTCGGCGTTGATGGTCTTCAGGCGAAGGCTTTCACCCCAGCTGCCGTACGAACCGGCCACGCTGAAGCCCATGAAGGTAACCTTACCGCCGGCATTCCAGGCGCGCAGGTCTTCGTAGCCAGCGGTTTCGGCATTGCCGGTCTCGCCGGTTGCGCCGAGAGCCAAGCCGAACTGGTCGAACTTGCCTTCCCAGTTCACGCCGCCGGTGAAGATGTTTTCAGCAGCTGCGAAACCAGCACCAGCCACGTCAGCAACGGCGGTAGCGCCGCGGTTGTCGGTGCGGGTGATGCTCTGACCACGGCTCACGTCGTTCGGCGAGTAGCTCACGCCGAGCTGGAAACCGGCCCAACGCGGGGTGTAGTAAGTCACCTTGTTCACGTTTTCCTGAGCTTCGTCACCATAGCCGGAAGCCAGGTAGCCGTAGTTCAGCGGCATGTCCGGGGTAGCCAGGAAGAAGTTGGTGCCACGGTTGTTTACGAAATAGGTCCAGTCGCCGTCGATGCCACCGGTCGCGCGAGCGATAGAGGAAGCGTCGATTTTCATGGTAGCGTCAGCACCGATGTTGGAGCCCATTTCCAGGCGGCCCCACATGCCGTCCATGTACAGGAAGGTCTTGGAGGCGTTGAAGCCCTGGTTGTCGGCGTCGGTGGTGGTATCCGCTTCCAGCCATACTTCGGCGCCATAGCCGAGGCCGGCGTCGGACTTGCCGTCAACTTTGAAGCTGACTTCGGTGTCGCTGCGGAAAGCGTGCGAACGCTGGTTGGCGTCGGCGTCGTCGTTCTCAATGCCGACCTGGAAGTCCGCAAAACCACCAACGGTGATCTTGGGGGCGTCTGCCAGAGCAGCCGACGCGTACAGCGCGGTGGCGCTGATCAGCGTGGTAGTTCCGAGTAGAATTTTTTTCATAAGGACATTTCCCTATTTAGTGTTGCAAAACGTAAGGTAAGGCTATCACTCCAAAGATGCATGAGGTGGGACCACCCCTTGCATCACCTTGCCGTACTTATCATAGAAGACGGGTCCGGAGGCAAGTTGTAACGCCCGCCAAAGCCTGATATGGGTGGTTTTTGCATCCCCATGTTGCCATATTGCAACAAACGCGGGGATGAAACGGGCAAATCTTCATTCTTTCTTAAAACTTTGGGTAAAATGCACCTCCTGTCCCTCGCCGATATTCAAAAAGCCATTGGAAAAGCTTCAGAATCGCCTGTTTCCGCGCCGAAGGTCACCATTATCGGCGCCAGTAAACATCAGCCTGTTGAGCGCATCGAACGCCTGATTGGAAGCGGCCTGGCGGACTTCGGCGAGAACATGGTGCAGGAGGCGCAGGCCAAATGGCCGGAACTGCGCGCCCGCCATCCGCAGGTGCGGCTTCATCTGATCGGCCCGCTTCAGACCAACAAGGCCAAACCCGCCCTCGCCCTCTTCGACTGCATCCATTCGCTGGATCGGTCCAAGCTGGCACAAACGCTGGCGGAGGAAATGCAGCGCAGCGGGCGTCGCATACCCTGCTTTATCCAGGTCAATACCGGCGAAGAGCCGCAGAAGGCGGGAGTCATCCCGGCGCAGGCCGATGCGTTTATCGCCCAATGCCGGAATGTGTATGGTCTGGAAATTGCCGGCCTGATGTGCGTGCCGCCGGTAGATCAGCCCCCTGCCCCGCATTTCGCCCTCCTGCGAAAAATAGTGCTGCGCAATGGCTTATCCGGCCTCAGCATGGGCATGAGCGATGATTTTGAAACCGCCGTGCGCATGGGGGCCACCCATGTGCGCATTGGCCGCGCTTTATTTGGCGAGCGTGCATAATAACGAAGTATTATCCTTGAATACGTCACTGCGTTCGCAATGACGGGCATTTTGTACTAGATCATTGCTGAAGCGTAGACCGCCTATTTCAGCTGGTAGGCCTGCGCGTATTTGCTGGCGACATTGGCGCTGTCGCTGCCGAGTGCGCTCATTACATGCCCGCCGATATCAGCGCCGCTTACCGCATCAATCCCGGCGTTAACCGCCGAGGCGATGAAGCCTATCGGCCCGCCGAACAGTGCCCCACCCGCCATGCGCGAGACGGCGGAGATGGTGTCGCCGGTGGCGGAGCGGTAGATGCTGGAGATGATCGGAAGCTGTTGCAGCGGGTTGACGCTGTCGAGGATATCCTTGAACCCGAACCCGCCCGTTCCCTCACCCAGCTCGTCCGCCGCGCAGACATTGCTGCTATTACATGCCCCATGCGCATTGGCGCGCGAATCTTGCGTGGGATAAGTATAACTTATGGCAGACATGGATTCTCGGTATGTTGTTTTAAAAAGTATACGCAATAATCGTACCAGCCAAACAATATCCTTAATTGTTCAGCCTAAATCCTAGAGCACAGGTGCGACTATTGTCGATAATATAAGTAGAATTGCTGGCTGCATCAGTAGTGCCGGCATTGGGCGAGGAGCAGTAGCCATGCCTTTGGCTCGAAACTACTCTACCTGAAGAGGGTATCCCATCATCCAACTTATTATCGATGGCATATGCCTCGGTGCCTTTTATTTCATTCCAACATGGGTCAGTTAAATTAACACCAGCATATGTACCCTCTATTACTAGTATATTGCCTGAAAAGCGCCCTAAGAAACAATGTGAAGCTGCAGCGTCCAGGGTTGCTGCTGATTCTTGTTCGCCAGTATCGACATAGTCTAGAATATACCCTGACTTACTATTCAAACTACTGGCTGGTACATTAAGGCCTGCCTGTATCCAATCAGAGAAGGTAAGGGTGCTGGTGTTGCCTGGTGCTGAAATAACAGGGTTTAATAGGCCCGCCAGTTTCATTTGCCAGAAGGGCTGCCAGAATTCTTGCGGATCTTGAATGTTATTCTGAGCGTATTTGGCGCCGACTGGTCCATATAATTTACCGTCACCATTGCCATTGCAGGTGCCAGATGTTTCTGTACTGCCATCACAATGACCAGCTCCAAAAAAGCTGGTTGCATTTGCGCAATCCCCTGGGAGACAATTGTATTTTAATCTGAAAGTATTAATTGCTGTCTGAATATCGGTGACTTCTTTAATGGCTTTCTGGATGGTCGCTGCTTCAATTAGGCTGGATCCAGCCATAATTCCACCTACGATAAGTCCTATAACTACCAGTACTATTGATAGTTCAATGAGCGTAAATCCGGTTTCCTTTCTGCAGGACTGCATACAATCGCACGGCAACGAAAAAACTTTAAGGTCATCCTCCATCTATGCAGTTATGCATAGAAAGCTTAAGCTTAGATTAAAAAATTAGCTTTCTAAGGTAGAAGAATTATAATACTTCACTGGCAATTAATTCAGCCAGTTTGAGCCTATCCTGCGCGCGGGCGCGCAGTTCATCGGTATGCGCCGTCTCCAGCGCGTCACGGGCAACTTGAAGCGCTTGCTGCGCCTGTGCGGCATCGAAATCTTCCACCGTCTGCGCCACTTCCGCAAGGATAGCGCAATGCTCCTGCGTCACTTCCGCCACCCCGTCCAGCACGGCGATGCGCACATTGCCTTCCGGTGCCTGCACGCGCACGATTCCGGCCTTCAGCGTGGTGATAAACGGCGCATGCCCAGCCAGTACGCCGAACTCCCCCGCTGCGCCCGGCGCGGTGACCATGGTAACGTCGCCGGAATAATAAATTTTCTCCGGGGTGATCACGTTGAGTTGGAAGGTAGCTGCCATAAAAATTATCCGTCAGTCGTTAGTCGTCTGTCGTCGGTCGCAAGATGAAAACTAAAGACGACCGACGGCAGACGCAAAACTATTATGCCGCTTCCGCTGCCATCTTGCGGGCTTTTTCCACGGCTTCTTCGATGCCACCGACCATGTAGAAGGCCGCTTCCGGCAAATCGTCGTACTTGCCTTCCACGATGCCCTTGAAGCCTTTGATCGTATCGGCCAGCGACACCAGCTTGCCGGGGCTGCCGGTGAATACTTCCGCCACGTGGAACGGCTGCGACAGGAAGCGCTGGATCTTGCGGGCGCGCGCCACGGTGAGCTTGTCTTCTTCCGACAGCTCGTCCATGCCGAGAATGGCGATGATGTCCTGCAGCGACTTATACGACTGCAGCACGCGCTGAACTTCGCGAGCCACGCCGTAATGCTCTTCGCCGATGATGCGCGGGTCGAGCATGCGCGAGGTGGAGTCCAGCGGGTCCACCGCCGGGAAAATCGCCATTTCCGCGATCTGGCGCGACAGCACGGTGGTGGCGTCCAGATGCGCGAACGAGGTCGCCGGCGCCGGGTCGGTCAGATCGTCGGCGGGCACATACACGGCCTGCACCGAAGTGATTGAGCCTTTCTTGGTGGATGTGATGCGCTCCTGCATCTGCCCCATGTCGGTGGCGAGCGTCGGCTGGTAGCCCACGGCAGAGGGAATGCGGCCCAAAAGCGCCGACACTTCCGAACCGGCCTGCGTAAAGCGGAACACGTTATCCATGAAGAACAATACGTCCTGCCCTTCCTGGTCGCGGAAATACTCGGCCAGCGTCAGCCCGGTCAGGCCCACGCGCGCGCGCGCTCCCGGAGGCTCGTTCATCTGGCCATACACCAACGCCACCTTGGACTTGGTCTGGTCTTCCAGGTTGATAACGCCGGATTCAATCATTTCGTGATAAAGGTCGTTGCCCTCGCGGGTGCGCTCACCCACCCCGGCGAATACCGAGAAGCCGCCGTGCGCCTTGGCGATGTTGTTGATCAGCTCCATGATGGTCACGGTCTTGCCCACGCCCGCGCCGCCGAACAGGCCGACCTTGCCGCCCTTGGCGTACGGCGCCAGCAGATCGATCACCTTGATGCCGGTGATAAGGATTTCGGTCTTGGTGGACTGGTCCACGAATTCCGGCGCTTCGGCATGGATAGGGGCTTGCTGAGAGGTATTAACCGGACCGCGCTCGTCAATCGGCTCGCCGATCACGTTCAGGATGCGCCCGAGTGTGCCGGGGCCCACGGGCACGCGGATAGGCGCGCCGGTATCGGTGACTTTCTGGCCGCGCATCAGCCCGTCGGTGGAGTCCATGGCGATGCAGCGCACTTCGCCTTCGCCTAAATGCTGCGCCACTTCGAGCACCAGCCGCGAGCCGTTATTCTCGGTCTCCAGCGCGCTCAAAATAGCGGGCAGATGCCCGCCCTCAAACCGTACGTCCACAACGGCGGAAATAACCTGGGTAATGGTGCCTTGATTCATTGCTTTTCCTTGCAAACTGTAATGCGAAGCCTTCATCTACAAGGCAAGACTTGCCATGTAAACCTTTTTTTGCGCCTGCGAGGCCTGAAATCCCTATGCCACGCTGGCGGCGGCGGAATTGCCCGGCCCGGCCCGGTGCAGCGCCTTATGCTGTTGCTTCAAAATATGCTCGGCCTGCTGTATGTTATTCACAATAAATACATTTTTCCAAATGTCAGCCACGTTTTCATGGCGCGGTGCACCGTTTGGCATGGGATGATGCCGATCTTCTTGCGAAGGACCGCGCGGCGCCGGGCGAATGGAGGTCCGGGTTGAGATGGGCTGGCGGACCGCCCGCGCACCTTCCTGCCCGAAAATAAGCGATTCCATTCCCTCGAAAAACCGGTGCCTTTTCCCGCCTATGTCCGGCCCCACTTCGGGGTTGATCAGGATAATCGGCTTATCATGGTACTCGCAGGTGCTGCCGGTGGCCATCATGGACGGGTGATGGATGGCTTTCAGGTAAAGCAGCGCATCCAGCTCCTGCAGGGTTCCCGCCCCGCCCGGCTCAATCACAAACGCGTCAGAGGCCTGTGCCATCACGGCAATGCGCTCGAAAATATTGTTTGCCTCCAGATAGTGAATATTTTCCGGCCCCTTGCCGAGCACGGTTTCCTTTTTCACGATATGCGGGGTGGAAACGCCGCCGATATAGGCAATCTGGCTGTCCTCACGGTTATCGCCCGGGCGGCGTGCGTTGTTGCGATAATTTAGTACGCCCTGGCGAATCTGTCCCATCATGTACTGGTCGGCGCCGCCATAGATGACGCCGTATCCTTCTGCTGCCAGATCTTCGGTAAGTTGTGCCGTCATGGCATTTAGCTCGGCGTTCTGGCTGCTGGCGGAGCAGAACACGGCCACGTTCATACGCGGGTGTTGCTGGGCATCGATGCCGGATTCATTGCGCATTTTATTGGTGAAATCCCTGACCAGTTCCTGGCTGGCGTAGGGTTTCGCGCGCGCGCCATTTTCCAGCGGTGGCGGCGGGTAATGGCGGTTGCGCGGGTTATAGTTGGCATAAAACCCTTCACCCTTATTCTTCTGCTTGCTGTGCCATTCCATCCAACGCCTGACTTCACCGCCGATCTGGGTGGGCGTATATTCCTTGCTGCGGCTATCAAGAATCTGGAAATGCTGATTGACTGTGTATTGGTCCGCATAGGCGCGAATGCCGCTGAACTGGCTTGGTTGCCACGGCATCACGTAGTCCTTGGTCATGCTGAGATTACTGAGTTTAGTATGCAGCTTAATATTTTCGTCCCAGGAGCCGTCATTCACTACCAGCACCGGCTTCTGGTAATGCAGCGGTTCGGTCTGCTTAGCCACCATGATGGAATCCATGTAGAAGCGGTTGCGGAAGCGGTCCGCCAGGTTGTTCTCCACTACCGGCATCAGCACCAGCGCATCGCTGCGCTGAATCAGCGGATGGATATCGCTCAGCAGCGTTACAGCATCCGCATTCGCATTCACTGCTTTCGTATTGGCAAGGGAAAGCCGGTTCCAGATAATGCCGTTCGCCTGCCCGTTGCCGTCGCCAAGCTGCGGCAGGCCGGATGTTTTTTCATCGCCGATGATCCCGGCATAAAGCGGGTGGCGATCTTTCACCGCAAGCGGTTCATAGGAAGGATGCCCCTGAAGAGGCTTAATTTGCTTGCGGATCAGCTCCAGCGCCCGCGCCCGCACATGTTCGCAGGTAATGAACGCCGTGCCGCCTGCCGCTGCCGATGCAAACCCCTGTTCGTCGTTGTTCAGCGGCTTTACATAATGGTAGCTCGTGCGCAAGCGGTGCCTTGGGTCTGGATGTGCGGTGAGTTTATTATCCTCGACATTCAGCTGGTATTCGCCGGTTACCCTGACATCGGCAGTTGTGCTGGGGTCAAGTATGTTGGTCAGGCTGAGCTTGCAGCTTTCCTGCGCGTTCAGCCATTCAGCCGGAATTTCTTTAAGTTCCGCGCGTATTTTATCCAGCGCTTTCTGGATATAATGCATATAGCGCTGCACGCCCAGCACGGCGCTCAGCACCGGTGCGGTTTCCGCGCCGGGACCGGCATTGCCCTTGGCGCGGACGCTTTCCAGTATCTCCGGCGGGCAGTCGCGTTGGAAATCGGGTATGGCGCTGAGGGTCTCCCAAAGCTTCGAATGCAGGCTGACGCCGCCGTCCTCCACGCAGGAAAACATGCGGCTTGGCTCATATTCCACGTTCAGCAGATGGCACAGCATGCGCAACCGCTGTTCACGCTCCTGTGGGCTCATTTTCGCCAGCCCGGCGGCGGTCATTTCTTCTTTCTGGCGGGCGTTGCCGTCAAAATCGCCGGTATCTTCCTTGGCGCTGGTAACGATATTCAGCAGGTCAAATGGCAGGAACAGCATCGGGTATTTGTGCTGATTCGCTATGGCTTGAAATTGGCGGATCTTTTCTTCGGTGCTGCTGGATACAAAGCACAGGAGTTTTTTACGTTTTCCTGTCGGCTGTTGCTGCTCTGCCGCTGGAGAACCGGATATATAAGATATCCAAGGTCGTGTTTTAGTGGATAATGTATGGCTCATTGAGTCGCATCGGTAATATGGCGTCATTTTTATATAGATGCCTGATGCGGATGCAAATGAAGATTCCGTTACGGCTAAAGCCGCCTACACCGCTTCCGCACCCGAAATGATTTCGATCAATTCCTTGGTAATCGCAGCCTGGCGGGAGCGGTTATAAACCAGTGTCAGCTTCTTGATCATCTCGCCGGCATTGCGGGTGGCGTTATCCATGGCGGTCATGCGCGCGCCCTGCTCAGAGGCGGCGTTTTCCAGCAGCGCCTTGAAAATCTGGATGCCGAGGTTTTTTGGCAGCAAAGTTTCCAGGATTTCGTCTTCGCCCGGCTCGTATTCATAGGTCGCGCGCGCGCCGCTGGTGGCTTCAGCGGCCTGCGCATTCACCGGCAGCGGAATTAGCTGCTGGAAAGTAACCACCTGCGAAATGGCGCTCTTGAAGCGGTTATACACAATCTCCGCCACGTCGAACTGCCCGGCCTCGAACAGGGCGAATACCTTGCGGGCGACGATATCGGCATCCGCATAAGCAAGCTTCTTGCCGCTGGATTCGGTGATTTTATCGACGATCAGGCTGCCGAACTCATGCTGCAACTGCTCATACCCCTTGCGCCCGACGCAAAGCAGCTTCACGTCCTTGCCTTCCGCGCGCATCTCGCGCACGCGCTTGCGCACAGCGCGCACGATAGAGCTGTTGAATGCGCCGCATAACCCCCGGTTGGAGGTAGCCACGATCAGCAGGTGGGACTGTGTGTTGCCCGTGCCGCGCAGCAATAGCGGTGCCTGCGGGTTATTGACCGCAGCGGCGGCCAGCCCTTTCAGAATTCCCTCCAGAGCATCCGCATATGGGCGCACGGATTCCGCCTGCTCGCGCGCGCGCCGCAGCTTCGCCGCCGCCACCATCTTCATGGCCTTGGTGATCTTCTGGGTATTCTTGACCGATTTGATACGGTTTTTAAGGTCTTTTAAGCTGGCCAT
>CAYPEF010000080.1:0-11442 GCA_964409675.1 uncultured Rickettsiales bacterium
GCGAGCCATGGCAGGAGGGAAGCGTTTTCCCCCGGGTCCCAGAACCACCAGCCGCCCCAGCCGAGTTCCCGGTACGCCCACCAGCCGCCCATGCCGATACCGAGCGTGAGCGCGCTCCACGAGGCGAGTATCCACGGCTGCGCCAGCCGCGCCCATCTGGCATCGGCACGCTTTTCAAGTAGCCCGGCCACTGCCAGCGAAAAGACCAGCGCGAAGCCGACATAGCCGAGATAGAGCAGCGGCGGATGCATGGCGAGGCCGATATCCTGCAGCAGCGGGTTCAGCTCTGCCCCGTCATGCGGCGGCGGGAACTGGCGCGCGAAGGGGTTGGAGGTGCAGAGGATGAACAGCAGAAACCCGGCGCTCACAAACGCATGCACGGAGAGCGCGGTATGAATCAGCGCATCTTTCCCGCCGCGCAGGGCCATCAGCCCGCCGAAGAAGCTCAGCACCCACACCCATAACAGCATGGAGCCTTCATGATTGCCCCAGGTGCCGGCCACGCGGAATAGCAGCGGCAGCGCGCGGCTGGAATGGCTGGCCACGTTCAGCACCGAGAAATCGGAAGTAATGCGCAGAAACATCAGGATGCCGAACGCGGCGCTGATCAGCAGCAGTTGTAGCAGAGACAGCGGTGCGCCGAGAGCGATAGCCAGCGGCCGGAACCGCTTCGGCGCCAGCGGCGCCAGCATATGCAGCGCGGAGGTGAAGAAGGCGAGAATCAGGCAGAATAGTCCGATTTCCGGAATCACTTGTTTTCGCCTTTCCAGCGCCCCGATGATTTCAGGGCTTCGGCGACTTCAGGCGGCATATAAGTTTCATCGTGCTTGGCCAGCACGCGCGTGGCTTCGAACTGGCGCTCCGCTGAGAGCGCGCCTTCCACCACCACGCCCTGGCCTTCGCGGAACAGGTTGGGCAGCGCGCCGCGGTAATGCACGGGCAGGGACGCTGCGTTATCAGTGACTACAAAGCGGATGCCGCTATTTTCCTCATGTTGCACGCTTCCGGCTTCCACCAAACCGCCGATGCGCATTTTCATGCCCGGCTGGCTTTCATGCGGCAGCTGTGAAGGGGAATAGAAAAATACTACGTTTTCCTTAAACGCGTTCATCATCAGCAGCGCGCTGGTGCAGAGAAAGCATACGCTTAGAAATACAAAGATCAGGCGCTGGCGCTTGGGAGACATCGCTCAGGCGTCCTCATGCGGTGCGTCTGCACTGCGGGCGCTGACATCGGCATAAAGCCGTTCCGCGCGGCGAAGCCGCCGCAGCGAATGCCAGGCAACGGCCGCGAGCACCAGCGCTGCGCCGAAATACGAGGGCCAGACATAGGCGGCATAGCCGCCCATGGAGAGAAAACCGTCATCGCTCAGGCTGTTGGAGAGGTTCATTTTATTAAGGTAAAATTAGAAGAATGCTGCTATTATTGCACTTTATCGCTATCTATATAATATGCCGACATCTCCGTCCAGACCTGATACTGATTCTGCCGAACTTGCCGAGAAAGTGCGCAGCGGCGAGTATTTCCGCGAAATGCGGCAGATCTACCACACCATCTATGACGACCCCATGGCGGAGCGCTACCTGTATATGGTGCTGACCGCCATTTCGGTGCTGATCATGCTGGTCACGCTGATGGCTGCCAATGCCTTCCTGCCGCTGACCAAGGAAGTGCCGTTTATTTACAAGATTCAGGACATCGTGGAGGATCTGCCACGCATGCAGCGGTTAGGGCCGCGCGGGATTGACGCAAACTACCTGATCAAGCGCTTCCTGCTTTCCAATTACGTCAATATGCGCGAGCAGTATGAGGTGCGCCTGCTGGACCGCAATGCCAACGGCATCCGCAGCCAGAGCACCCCGGAAGTGTACGACGAATTCCAGCGCATGATGGACCCGCGTAACCCGCAAAGCCCGATTACGCTGTTTCAGCGCCAGTCGACGCGCAAGGTGGAGATTCTATCCGTGGCCCCCTCCGGCGGGGCGGAGGATGAGATGGAAGTGGTTTATAATGAAATTGTCCAGACAGACCGTGAGATTAAAAAAACACCCATGGCCGCAAATATCGCTTTTCGTTTCTCCAATATTGAGATAGATCAAGAAACAAACGCGTTTACCCCGCTTGAATTCGTGGTGACGCGCTACCAAACCCGAAGATTGCAGGATTAGGTAAGATATATCGATGGTATTTTCTCTGCGCCGTGTGCTTGTACGCTCCTTTTTCCTGGTTCCTCTTCTGGCGGTGGCCGCCGCGCCTTCTGCATGGGCGGTAAGGGAATCGCGTCCCATTCAGATTGACCGCCGCGTGCGCACTATGATGTATCAGCCGGATGAGGTGTTTAAATTCACCGGCCATTACGGCTTCCAGTCCGCCATCGAATTCGCGCCCACCGAAACCATCCAGACCATTTCCATGGGCGACTCCACCGCATGGATGCTGAATCCGTCCGGTAACCTGCTGTTTGTAAAGCCGCTGGAGCAGGACGCCACCACCAATATGACGCTGATCACCAACCAGCGCACCTACCTGTTCGAGCTGCACGCCCGCGAAGCCAGCGGCATTGACGACCCGGAGATGGTGTTCATCATGCGCTTCATCTATCCGGGCGAAGAGGCATCCTCCATGACCTCGGGGCTGGATTCGGTGCCGGTGCCTGACCCGATTAACGAGCCCGAGCGCTATAATATGCGCTACACGATCAGCGGCTCCGATGAAACCGCGCCGATACGCATTTTCGATGACGGCGAATTCACCTATTTCGAATTCCGCGGCAAGAATGCGGAAGTGCCCGCCTTTTACTGGGTGGATAATGAAGGGAATGAATCGCTCATCAATTACCGCACGCGCGGCAATTACATCGTGGTTGAGCGCGTATCCGCCCGCTTTACGCTGCGTCACGGCAATTACGTGACCTGCGTGTTCAACGAGAAAATGGCGCCGCCCAAGAAATAGCGGTGCGGGACAAAGCCGGTGGGCACATGAGCGATCATTATGGATAAGGCGCACCCTTCTGTCGGCGTGATTGGCGGCGGTTCCTGGGGAACGGCGCTGGCTATTTCGATCAACCGCTCCGGCAGCCGGGTGACGCTTGCCACCCGTAATGCCAACGTGATTGCGTCGGTTAATGAGCGCCGCATGAATGATATCTACCTGCCCGGTATTTTTATTGATCCTTCCATCACGGTCACCGATGATCTGCGGGTGGCCTGCGCCAGCGATATATTGATCATGGCGGTGCCGTCGCACTGCATGCGTTCGGCCTGCATCGCCCTGTCGGATTTGCTGTCCGCGAAAGCGCCGGTGGTGATCGGCAGCAAGGGCATTGAGCGCGGCAGCCTGCTGCTGATGAGCGAGGTGGTATCGAGCGTACTTCCCAGCAACCCGGTGGCGGTTCTATCGGGCCCGAATTTTGCTACCGAAGCGGCGCGCGGCAAGCCCACCGCCACCACTATCGCCTGCGCTAATGAAGAAATCGGCCATCAGTTGATCTATGCCATCGGCGGCAAGCTGTTCCGCCCGTATTACACCGACGACGTTATCGGCACCCAGATCGGCGGGGCGGTGAAGAACGTGATTGCCATTGCCTGCGGCATCGCCATCGGAAAGGAACTGGGCGAGAATGCTCGCGCGGCGCTGATCACCCGCGGCTTTGCTGAAATGGCGCGCCTATGCCTGGCCAAAGGCGGGCGCTATGAGACGCTGACTGGGCTTTCCGGCCTCGGCGATCTGATTCTCACCTGTTCCAGCTTCCAGTCGCGCAACACCGCCTTTGGCATGTCCTTAAGCCAGGGTCGTCCGGCGGAGGAAGTGCTGGTGAACGAGGGCAGGGGGGTGATTGAAGGGGCAGTGACGGCGGAATCGGTGACGAAACTGGCCGCAAAATATGCTATTGACATGCCCATCTCGCAGGCGGTACACCGCATTTTGAGCGAAAATGCGGATATTGATGAAGCAATTCAAGTGCTTCTGGATCGTCCGTTTTCCCATGAAAAACTGGACTTAAAATACTGATTTTAACACTTATATTTAACATTATAGCATATCATAGCTTAAACGCTGATCGTTCGACCGTCTGATAAGGCAATGCTCGATAGAACCCCCGTTTCATCCTCCTTTCCTCCCGCCCTGCCGCGCGGTATCGCGCTGGAAGATGAAATTCTGCGCCTGAAGCGTGAGATGAACGCGGTGATCCTCGCGCATTATTACCAGGAGGATGATCTCCAGGACATTGCCGATTATGTCGGCGATTCGCTTGACCTTGCCCGCCGCGCGGCGGAGACGAATGCCGATGTGATCGTGTTCTGCGGCGTGAAATTCATGGCTGAGGGGGCAAAAATCCTCAACCCCGGCAAGCTGGTGCTGCTGCCGGACCTGAAAGCCGGCTGCTCGCTGGAAAGCTCCTGCCCGGCGGATGCGTTTAGAGCATTTGTGCGCGCCCATCCCGACCATATGGTGGTGACCTATATCAACTGCTCGGCGGAAGTAAAGGCGCTCTCCGACGTGATCGTCACCTCTACCAATGCCGAAGCCATCATCAACCAGATTCCCCAAGACCAGAAAATTATCTTTGCGCCCGATAAATACCTCGGCTCCTACCTGATGAAGAAAACCGGGCGCGACATGCTGCTCTGGGACGGTAGCTGCATGGTGCATGAGCGCTTTTCCGAATCCGAGCTGGTGAAACTGAAAACCCTGCACCCGGAAGCGCACGTGATTGCCCATCCCGAATGCCCGGACGCGCTGCTCAGGCATGCCGAGCATGTAGGCTCCACTTCCTCACTGATCCGCTTTACCGAAGCGCGCCCCGGCGAAGGTTTCATCGTGCTGACCGAACCGGGGATTTTCAGCCAGATGCGCAAGCGCTCCCCCGGCAGTATTTTCTATGACGTGCCCGGCATGACCGGCGGCGCCTGCATCTCCTGCAATACCTGTCCGTATATGAAGCTCAACACGATGGAGAAGCTTTATCTCTGCATGCGCGATAAGTCCCCCGCGCTGGAACTCCCCGCAGACCTGATCGCCCGCGCCCGCAGGCCGCTGGATAGGATGCTGGAGATGTCGAAAGGGATAACGGGTGATAAACGCTGAGCGGAAAGCATCAGGTAGGAAGTGGAAAACAGCTAAACCGTCATTATATGCTGTCCGCCACTTATCGCTTACTTCCTATGCCCCGCTATAAGCTCACCCTTGAATATGACGGCACGCGCTTCTTCGGCTGGCAGCGGCAGAAGGAGCATCTCAGCGTGCAGGAGCGACTGGAGCGGGCGGTAACGGATTTTTGCGGCGAGACGCCGGATATCGTCGCCGCCGGGCGGACCGATACGGGCGTGCATGCCAGTGCGCAAGTGGCGCACATGGATTTGCAGGCCGATTATGAGCCGTTCCGCATCCTGATGGCGGTGAACGCGCATCTGCGCGAGACGATCCCACATCCCGCCGACGGGCAGGAGACGCTGCGCCATTTTATCGTGGTTACGGAAGTGGAGCGCGTGAGCGATGATTTTCATGCCCGATTCAGTGCGCAGCAGCGCTTTTACACCTACCGTATTCTTAACCGCCGTGCGCCGGATGCGCTCAGCGCCGGGCGTGTCTGGCATGTGCCGGAGCCATTGGACGCGGACGCCATGCGCGAAGCGGCAAAGCTGCTGCTGGGCACGCATGATTTTACCTCCTTCCGCGACAGCCAGTGCCAGGCGAAATCGCCGCTGAAAACGCTGGAGAGGTTCGATGTGGAACGGTCGGGAAATGAAATTCGCCTGCATCTGGCCGCCCGCTCTTTCCTGCACCACCAGGTGCGCATCATGGCCGGGTCGCTCAAAATGGTCGGCAGCGGTCGCTGGCAGAAGCAGTATATGCTGGCCGCGTTGGAAGCACGCGACCGCAGCAAAGCCGGGCCGACCGCCCCGGCGGAGGGGCTGTGCCTGACGGGGGTGGAGTATCCCTAATATGACCGCCCGGTCATCTAGTGTTCATGAAATCGTCACCCGTAGAAGAATGAATTTTTGTTATTATTACCCCGTTGGCTAAACAAAAAAATCAACTACGCAACGGGGAGTGTTTTTATGGGGATCGATGAAAAAATGGTCATGGATGCCGGCGCGAAATATGCCGGTGAAATAGCCGTTTTTGCAAACGGTTATGTTTTAAACGTGGGCAGGAATGGCAACTGGAAGGAACGGATGGCCTATAACACCGGATTGCTGCCGGATACGACGAAAATCAGTAAAATGGCGGCGGGCCTTAGTCGGATTGTACAGGAAAAATATGCCGAATCGGATTTTATCGGCCTCACGCCGCAGGAAGCGGCCAGCCGCATCCTGAATGATAAACGCATTAAAGAACATACGGATAAGATTCCAGGCTCGCACCGGGAAGATGTGCTGAAAAAGGCACGAGCGGTGATGGAAAACATACATGGCGATCTGCAGGGGCGTTACAATGAGAAAATCCGCACCTCGGCATCATCCTATGATCATGATATACATGCCATTGGCCAGTTGCCTGTGCCGCCGGGAGGGGGGATGCATTCTATATCCGGAGTGATGCTTAGCTGATTACACCAGCGCCATCAGCTGCTGGTCTGTCAGGTTGCCCGGCACCAGCAGCAGCGGCACATGCAGCCGGCTGCCAAGATGTCCCGCCAGCCAGCTGAGCAGAGTTCCGGTTTTTCCGTTTTCTGCCACGCCCAGCACCAGCATGTCGATGTCGGCGTCGCTGATGACTGTTTCGATAATGCATTCGCCGATCTGGCCTTCCTTGATCAGCAGGGATGGGCGGATACCGCACAGCTTATTGGCTTCCTCGGCCATGGCGTGGAGCAGTGCCTCGGCTTCGGCGATCTGCTCGTCGCGCATGCGCTCGGCAACGGCGGAGAGGGTCTGGAAATCGGCGGGGGGGATGACGTGCAGTATATCCACCAGCCCGCCGCTCTGCTGCGCTTTCATGCAGGCCAGCTTCAGCGCCACGCGCGATTCCGGCGCATCGCTCACGCAGACCAGATATTTCGCAGTGGGGAGAGGGGAATGCCCTGCATTCGGTGGTGATTCCATAAGTGCCTCCTAAATCTTCTCAAATATGCGGCTGGCTGCCCATCCGGCTAGCACCGCCAGGCTCACGCCCAGTATGCCGTATAGTACCGGGTTGCGGTGCGCCAAGTTGTACACTCCCGCCTCGAAGCCGCTTTTGCTGACTTTAAGCGGGATGGTCTGCGCCCCCACCATCTCGCCGCCGCTGAAGAGATACGCTTCGGCGGTGTAATCGCCTTCCGGGATGGTATCGGGGAAATGAATGGTGGTTTTGAACAGGGTTTCGCCCATGAACTGCAATTGCGCGTCGCTGCTATAGAGGCGCTGGCGCTGCTGGTAGTCAAGGAACGCCTTGGCATATTCATCGGCGCTGAGCTTGGCGCGGGTTTTGAACGCGGCTTCCGGCAGCAGCGATTTCTCGCCGATCTGCAGCCAGCCGAACATCTGCGCGGAGCGGATTTCCTCCAGCGGGCGGGTGGAGCCGACGGCGTAGAAGCGCGGCACCTGTGTGAACGTCACCGCGTCGCGGTTGACCCAGATGCCGCCGACCTGCTTTTTCTTGCGGATGGTATAGGTGCGCTCCGGGCCGCGCAGCACCACCACCACGTCGCCGCCTTCATTGCGCGCGCCGAACAGCAATAGATGCGTGCCGGTGAACCCGGAATCGAGGTTGATTTCATAGGCCGAAAGATCGGCAATCAGCGGAATCCCGGCGCAATGCCCGGCCTGCGGCAGTGCCGCCAGAAACAGGACCAGCAGGAGGCGCAGGAGCGTCATGGCAGCATTTCAATGGTATAGAGGTTCTCCGGTGGTACCAGCAGGCCGTAAGCCAGCCGCGTGGCGACACCCAGCACCAGAAGCGCCAGCATCATGCGCAGCTTCTCCGCCGGCAGCTTCGCGCCGATTTTAATGCCCGCCTGCGCCCCCACCACCGAGCCGCTGAGCAGCAGGAGCGCCAGCACGATGTCCACCGTATGGGTGGTGATCGCCTGCAAAAGCGTGACATTGGCGGTGATGAAGATAATCTGGAACAAAGAGGTGCCCACCACCACCGCTCCCGGCATGCCGATCAGGTAGATCATGGCGGGAATCAGGAAAAAGCCGCCGCCAATCCCCATCAAGGACACCATGACGCCGACAAAAAACCCGATGCTCAGCGGCACCAGCGCGCTGATCTGCAGCTTGGAGCGGGGGAAGGATGTTTGCCACGGCAGGCGGTCGCGCCATCGCGCGGCCTGTTCCGTGATGCGGTTCCTGCGCCGGGGAATGCCCGCCAGCGAGCGGTAGCTCTCAATGGCCATCAGGCTGCCGATCAGCCCGAGGAAGATCACGTAGCACAGGGAAATGATCACGTCGATTTGCCCGCTGCTTTTCAGCCAGGTAAACAGCCCCACCCCCAGGCTGGAGCCGCCCATGCCGCCAATCAGCAGAAACCAGCCCATCTTGAAATCCACATTCTGTTTGCGCCAATAGCTGATGAAGCCGGAGACAGACGAGGCGATGATCTGGTTGGCCGAGGTGGCAACCGCCACCGCAGGCGACACGCCGATGAAAATCAGAAACGGCGTCATTAGAAACCCGCCGCCGACGCCGAACATGCCGGACAGCACCCCGGTCAGCGCGCCGAGGCCTAAAATGGCGAAGATATTGACCGAGAGTTCGGCAATCGGGAGGTAGATCTGCATGCGGCGGCGTGGTTCGCGGTGGAATGGCCTATCTTATATACCGCCAATCCGCCGCCGCCAACCGGCAACTACTTCATGGCCGCCGAATAGCTGATATAGTTGCCGAAATACTGGTAGATATTCTTCTCCAGCTCGGCGTTCACCGAATCCATCAGCTCGTTCATCATGCTGTTGAAGACGCGCTCGCGCTCGGCAACGCTGGCGTTTTCCGCCACGGTCTGCGAGCGGGTGGCCACAGCATTAATATTGGCTTCCGATAATGCGCCGCCGGTGCCATAGATCCGGATTTCCACCTCCAGCCGCGCGTCATAGCGCTGCGCCTGGTCGTTGGTGAAAGCGCCTTTGAAGCCGGGTGTTTTCGCCAGGCTTGTTTCAATAACGCTGGCATCCTTAATGATCACCTGCGCCGTGCGCTCGCGTCCCACCGCGCGCAAGCGGTCGCGTACCCAGATATGCATGGCTTCCCCCGGGGTGGTGGCGAAGAAATGATCGACATTCGGCGCGCGCATCGGCGGCTGGTATTCGTCAATCACCTCGATATTGCTCACTTCAAGATTGATGGGGGTATATTTGGTGAAGGAAGGCGGCGCAAAGCGCTGGAGAGGCGCATTGCTCTGGCAGGCGGTCAGCAGCAGCAGCGCGGCGGCGATGAAGGGGCGCAGGGAAAGCATTCGCATAAGAACCTCACGGTTAGAAAACGGATAATTAGGAGATGCGCAGGGCGCGCATTATTTTTCGAGAGGAATTGACGCTTGATCATAGGACGAACCGAGCGGCGATGCAATGCGCTGTGAAGGCTTTGCGTCAGGCGGGCGGATATAAAGCGGCTCCGGCGGGCAGCAGCATTCCGGGTGGTGATATGCCAGCAGCCCGGCAGCGGCGGCTTCCGGCTGAACCGGGGCGGCTTGGAAAAAAAATAAAGCACTATCAGCTAGAATAGAAGTAAAACCTGCCGCAACGCTTGAGCGTTGGGCTAACGCTTGAACAATTGCTTCGGCTCCGCCGAGTAATGGCTTATCTAAAGCGGTGAATTCTCCTTCACAGGAAAACCATTGGTAATACGCTTCCTTCTTTCCGGCATTGATGAGGGAAAGAATATAAGGCGTTGCTGGATTCGGTGTTTTTGCAGCGTATGCTTGCGCTGCCAATGTGGTGACCCCTTGCACAGGCAGATTGGCCGCCAACCCAATGGCGCGCGCTGTTGCCAGCCCGACGCGTAAGCCCGTAAAACTGCCGGGGCCGACGGTGGTGACGATGCCGGAGAGGTCCTGATACCAGATGCCCGCCTGCGCCAGCGCCTCCTCGATCATGGGCACCAGCCGCCGCGCCTGCTGGATTTTTCCTTCCTCGCGCAGTTGCAGGTGAAGTGCGCCATCCCGCAGCAGGGCGACGCTGCAGGGGCCGGTAGAGGTGTCGAGGGCAAGGAGCCAGGCGGTTGTCATGCCTATGATATAACGCCGGGAGAGGGTGAAAGCCAAGCTTTCGCTGGCAATGGGTGTGGGTTTCTTCTATAACATGCTCTGATTCAAGGATTCATGAGGGTTCTATGCCACCATTATCGCAGGATGCATGTAGCGCATGCAATAGCGCCGCCAGCCCGCTGTCCGAACAGGAAATTCAGGAGTTGCTGCAGCAGGTGACGGGTTGGGAACTGCGGGCGGACGGCAAGGCGATAACGCTCAAGCGTAAGTTTAAGAATTTTAAACAGGCGCTTGATTTTGTAAATGAACTATCGGAAATTGCTGAGACTGAGCGCCACCATCCGGATATCGCTTTCGGCTGGGGCTATGCCGAGATCACCTTGCAGACGCATGCCATCGACGCGCTGCACCGGAATGATTTTATTGTTGCTGCAAAGATGAATGAGTTAATCCCACATGACTGAGAAAAAAGTATTTATCAAAACCTACGGCTGCCAGATGAACGTCTATGACTCGCAGCGCATGATCGACGTGCTGGCCCCCCTTGGCTATGCGCCGCACGACCAGCCGGAAGGGGCGGATCTGGTGATCCTCAATACCTGCCACATCCGCGAGAAAGCGGAGGAGAAAGTCTATTCTGAACTCGGGCGCATCCGGCTGGAGAAGGAAAAGAAAAAGGCGGCGGGCGAGAAGATGCTGATCGCGGTTGGCGGCTGCGTCGGGCAGGCGGAGGGCGAGGAGATTTTTACCCGCGCGCCGTTCGTGGACATCGTGCTCGGGCCGCAGAGCTACCACCAGCTGCCGGAAATGGTCACCCGCGCCATCCGCGACAAAGGCGGCGTGGTGGAGCTGGATTTCCCGCCGGTGCCGAAATTCGACATGCTGCCGCAGGTGCAGGCGGCGCAGGGCACTTCAGCATTCCTTGCCGTGCAGGAGGGGTGCGACAAGTTCTGCACCTTCTGTGTAGTGCCTTATACGCGTGGCAGCGAATATTCACGCTCGGTCATCAGCATAGAAGACGAAGCGAAGAAAATGGTTGAGCAGGGCGCACGCGATATCATGCTGCTCGGCCAGAACGTGAATGCGTTTCATGGTGAGGGGCCGGACGGAAACCCATGGTCATTGGCGAAGCTGATCGAGCGGCTGGCGCGCATCGACGGGCTGGACCGCATCCGCTACACCACCTCGCACCCGCGCGACATGAGCGAGGATCTGATCGCCATCCACGGCAGTGAGCAGAAGTTGATGCCCTACCTTCACTTGCCCGTCCAAAGCGGTTCGGATGCGATATTAAAGCGCATGAACCGCAAG
>CAYPEF010000081.1:0-11100 GCA_964409675.1 uncultured Rickettsiales bacterium
GGCGGTATTCGAACTTGTCCACCGCCTTCATCAGGCCGATGTTGCCTTCCTGAATCAGGTCGAGGAACTGCAGGCCGCGATTGGTGTATTTCTTGGCGATGGAAATCACCAGACGCAAATTGGCCTCGATCATTTCCTTCTTCGCGCGGTTGGTTTCGCGCTCGCCCTTCTGCACGCTCATGGTGATGCGCTTGAAGTCGCCGATATCGACGCCTACTTCATGCGCGAGCTTGCCGACTTCCTCGCGGATGGCTTCAATTTCCTTCTTGTCCTTGGCGATGAAATCCTTCCAGCCCTTCTCGGTGAGCTTGCCCATGCGGCTCATCCATTCCGGGTCCAGCTCGCTGCCCATGTAATGCTCAAGGAAGCTCTTGCGCGAGACCTTGCGGTGCTCGGCGAGGCGTAAGAGCTTGCCTTCCATCTGCATCAGGCGGCGGTTGTAATAATAGAGCTTTTCGATCAGTGCTGCGACGCGCGCGGAAGTGAGGCGGATGTTGAGCATCAGCTCCACCAGCTCGCGGTGGAGCTTGGTGTATTTGCGCTCATCCTCGCGCGTGTAGCGGCCTTCGCCGAAGGCGAGCGTCTTGCGCTTTTCCTGGAGCTTGCGAATCTGGGCGGCGACGGCGGCGAACTGGTCGAGCGTCTCCAGCACCTGCGGCTTCAGCGCGCTTTCCATGGCAAGGAGGGAGACGGAGCCGTCGCCGTAATCGTCGGCGTCTTCTTCGGCGGCTTCGGCGGTTTGTTCTTCCTCCTCTTCCTCCTCTTCCTCATCTTCTTCGTCAGCGGAGGCTTCTTCGTCTTCGTCGGATTCGTCTTGCTCGTCTTCTTCGTATTCTTCTTCGCCGGAATCCTCTTCCTCGTATTCCTCTTCTTCCTCCTCCTCGACTTCTTCTTCCTCTTCCTCCTCAGCTTCTTCGGCGGCAGCGGCGGGGAGTCCGTCGGGGAACAGGCCGCCTTCGACGCCGGCACCGTAGCTGGCATCTAAATCGATCACGTCGCGCAGCAGGATGTTGCCGACGGATAAATCATCGCGCCAGCTCAGGATTTCCTGCATCACCAGCGGGCTTTCGCAAAGGCTGGAGATCATCATCTCGCGTCCCGATTCGATGCGCTTGGCGATCTCGATTTCGCCCTCGCGGGAGAGCAGCTCCACATTGCCCATTTCGCGCAAATACATGCGCACCGGGTCGTCGGAGCGACCGCCGGTATCTTCGGCGGCTTCCTCGGCTTCCTCGGCCTGCGCTTCGGCTTCCGGCTGCTCGCCTTCTTCGGTCACATTGATGTCGGCGTTGGAAAGCGCGGTGATGGCGGCATCGATCACCTCCGGCGAGGTCTCATCCGCGGGCAGCGCGGCGTTCAGCTCATCATAGGTGATGAAGCCGCGCGACTTGCCAAGCGTCATCAGCTTGCGTAAGATGGCGGGGCTGAGTTCTTCCTTCGGCGCCTCGCGGCGGGCGGTTTTCGCGTTATCTTTCGGGGTGGTGGATTTGCTGGCCATGCCTGTCCTTCCGCAATACGTGCGTGCTGTGTAGGATGTGATAGATAAGTAAAATTCGTGTAAATTCAACAAAAACTCCGGCCCCGTAATGATGTTAGGGAGGTTTTTGTTTATTCTCCGTAGGTTAGTGTGGCTTGCAAGCGTAAGTGGCGGCGTTCCTGCAGTTCTTTTTGCAAGGAAAGCAGGCGCTCGTACAGCTCCGGCGCGTCGCCCGCCATCGCCTGCGCTTCGGTGGCGCGGTATTCTTCTTCTAAAATAGACGTGTAATGCGCCTCCAGCATCTGCTGGAAATAAGGGCGGGCGGTGGCTTCGGCGAAGTCTTTTGGAATCAGGATTTTCTCATCCTGCATCAGGGCGGCAACGGACTCGCGGTAGCCGTGCGCCTGCAGGTGGGCGATGATGTCTGCGCATGGAATGCCCGCGTGCAGCGCATCCAGGAGCGCATTGCGCAAGGTGTTTTCCGCCGCTGCCGGACAGTCCAGCCGGGAGAGCGCGTCTTCGATCTCATGGTCTTCCAGCAATTGCGGGCAGAGCAGCAGGGTTTTTAGCACCGGGCGCACGCTGTTGGCGTGCGGGCTATGCAGGGTGGTGCGCACCAGCGGAGCGGCGGCGGATTTGCGCGGCCCGCCCTTGCGCTCGGCTTGGGAGGCGCTCCACAGTGCCTGCTTGAAATGGGTGCGGAAATGGGCGCGGGTGGTGGCGTCCTGGATGGTCTCGGCCATCGCCATCAGCCGTTTTTCCAGCGCGGCGCGGGCGGAAGGCGAGTTACCGGGATGCTCGGCCTGCGCTGCCGCCAGCAGCACCTCGTGCAATTCCTGCGCGCGCGAAAGGGCGTGGCGGAACTGCTCCACGCCCGCCTTGGCGATCAGGCTGTCCGGGTCTTCGCCCTTGGGCAGGGCGGCGAAGCGCAGGGACTTGCCGGGGGTGAGCAGGGGCAGGGCGATCTCGGCGGCGCGAAGCATGGCGCGCATCCCGGCGGCGTCGCCGTCCAGGCATAAAATCGGCGCGTCGGCGATCAGCCACAGGCGCCTGAGCTGATCGGGTGTGATGGCGGTGCCCAGCGGCGCGCCCACCTGCGCGATACCAGCTTGCGCTACAGCGATGGTATCCATATAGCCTTCCACCAGAATCATCTCGCCCGCGCTGCGCCCGGGCTTGGTGGCGTGGTGGAGGTTATAAACATGCTCGCCCTTCTTAAAGAGCGGCGTTTCCGGGGAGTTGAGGTATTTCGCCAGCTGCTTGCCGGGGGGCGGCGCGGTGAGAATGCGCCCGCCGAAGGCGATGACGCGCCCTTGCGCGTCCATGATCGGAAACATCAGCCGCCCGCGGAAGCGGTCATAGGCGCTGCCCTGCTCGGGGCGCACCAGCATGCCGCTTTGCACGGCGAGGTCTTCGTTGATTTTGGCCGTCGTCATCACCCGCTTCAGGGCGTCGCGTGCGTCGGGGGCGTAGCCGAGGCGGAAATGGCGGATGGTTTCCGGGGTGATGCCGCGCGTCTCCAGGTAGCGCCGGGCGGTCAGGCCGCGCTCGCCCTGCAATTCGCGCTGGAAGAAGCGGCAGGAAGCTTCCATGATGCCGTACAGGCTGCGCGACTGTTCTTCTCGCGCCGCCTGCCGGGGCGTGATTTCCGGCAGCGGGATGCCCGCTTCACGCGCAAGTTTTTCCACCGCCTCGCGGTATTCCAGATGCTCGTATTGCTTGATGAACTCGATAGCGTCGCCGTGGGCGTTGCAGCCGTAGCAATGGTAATGGTCGTCATAGACGCGGAAGGAGCCGCTTTTTTCCTGGTGGAACGGGCAGCAGCCCACCCATTCGCGGCCCGATTTGCGCAAATTCACCCGCTTGCCGATCAACTCGGGAAGCAGAATCGCGCCGCGCAGGCGGTCGAGGAATGCAGGGGGAAATGCCATGATCCCCTTTTATTAATCCATTTCGCGCCCTAGGTATAGTTAATGATGCATAGTAAGCAATACATGTGTTTCACGCCACCCCGTCATTGCGAGCGCCAGCGAAGCAATGACGGAGAATAAGCTTTTTATGTGTACGATATTACATCTTCCCATCTGCGCTGATGGCTGAGAAAACCCGCACGCCCGAAACGGTTACCATTGCCGGAACGGCGCTCGGCCTGACCGTGCGTCGCCATGCTACCGCGCGGCGCATGTCGCTGCGCTACCGGCCCTTGACGCATGATATATTGCTGACCCTGCCCAAGCGCGCAGCCTTAAAGGCCGGGCTGGAATTCCTGCATAGCCGCGAAGGCTGGCTGCACAGGCAGATTGCCAAGCATACAGAGCGCTACCCGCTGGTTCCCGGCGCGGTTATCCCGGTGCTGGGGAAGGAATACACGCTCCGCCAGGATGCCGCGTTACGCGGGCTGGTGCGCTCTCAGGGGGCGGAAATCCATGTGCCCGGTGATCCGGCTTTTTTCACCCGCCGTGTCAAGGACTGGTTGAAGAAGCAATTGCTGGCGGAGATACAAACGCTTGCCCACGCCAACGCCGCGCAGCTGGGTGCCTCCATCCGCAGCATTAGTTTACGCGACGCCACCTCCCGCTGGGGCAGCTGCAGCGCGCAAGGCGATCTGATGTTTTCCTGGCGCATGGTCTTCGCGCCGCACGAGGTGCTGACCTATCTGGTTGCGCATGAAGCGGCGCATTTGCGCGAGATGAACCACTCGCCGCGCTTCTGGGCGCTGGTGGAACAGCTCTACCCCGGTTACCGCACGCCGCAGCGCTGGCTGAAGCGGGAGGGGGAGCGGCTTTACCGGTATGGGTGAGGTTGCTAACTGCGCCTTCCCATGCCGCCGAATTGCAGATGCTTATCCGTATATTCTTCTGCCGCAGCAAGCGTAGGGAAACGCTCTGCAATGCGGGCGGCTTCATTCAGTACCGCACGGTAAAAGGCATGGTTTTTCTCTGGATTAAATTTTGATTCATTGGCAAGAAAAAAATGGGTGGCGGACGGTAAACCATAATCTTTCTTGTATTTGCTATTAAAATTATTTTCTAATGCTGCTGATATTAGCATGGGAACTCCTTCAGAGAAGAAGCGGTGTGCTTTAGGAGTTACGTCGCCAGGCGATGGTGGTTGAACGGTAACATCCCAGCGCTGTTCGGAATCTTTTCCGTAGCGTAGTGTTACCAGCACCTTATGCCCGGCTATTGCTACTTGCTGATATTCCTGAATGGTATGGAGATTTTCTTCTGCGGTGCCTGCGCAAAGCTCAGATGCGGCTGCAGGTGATACAGGCGCAAGATCTGTAGAGGGTGGTTTGCTTTTCTTAAACCGCTGAATGAACCCCATTTGCGTTATCCTTTACTGCTGCTCGCAAAACGCCGTGCAGCGTGTTACCGGAATTACCTGGCCGCCGCAATTCATATAACACACGCGGTAGTCGGATTCGCAGCGTGCGTGGCAGTCGTCGGCGTCGCACTGGCTGGTGTGGATGAAATCGGAGCGTTTTTTCTTGATCAGCTTGCCGGCGGCTTCGCGCTCGCGCACGTAGTCGCGGTAGTCTTCCCTGGCTTGCAGGTTGGCGATCATCTCGCACTGGCTGCTTTGCGATTCGCAGGATTGTTGGCAGGTCTGGCGCATCATCATGCAGTTATTGGCGCACATGCGGCCCATCTCGGTGGGTGGGGCGACCATGTTGTACTGCGTCTCATAGATCGGTCCGCAGGCGCTGAGCGGGAGTAGGGCGGCGAGGACGAGGAGGAGGGTGCGCATGGGGCGTCCTATTCGTTTGTCTTGGCGGGGAAGCATTCATTCATCGTCGGGAATGCGCCGGAGCGCACGTCCTTGGCAAATTGCGTCGCGGCGGAATCAATCAATTTAGCTGCATCGGCAAAGGGTTTGGCAAATTTCGGCGGCTTGGGGGTGAGGCCGATCACGTCGTCAATCACCAGCACCTGCCCGTCGCAGGCGGGAGAAGCGCCGATGCCGATGGTGGGGATGGCGAGAGATTCGGTGATGGCGCGGGCGATATCCTCGCGCGTGCCCTCGATGACGATGGCAAACGCGCCCGCCGCTTCGATTTCCTTGGCGTCGCGCAGCAGTTTTTCGCGCGCGCCCTCCTGCCTTCCCTGAATCTTGAAGCCGCCCATGGTGTTGACATGCTGCGGCATCAGGCCGACATGACCCATGACCGGGATGCCGCGCTCCACTAAAAAGCGCACCGTCTCCGCCATCTCCGCGCCGCCCTCTAATTTGACGGCAGCACAGCCAGTTTCCGTCATTACCTGCGCTGAGGCGGCGAAGGCCTGCGCCGGGTTTTGCTGGTAGCTGCCGAAGGGCAGGTCCACCGTCACCATGGCGCGCATTGAGGCGCGCACCACGGCGCGCCCGTGCGCGATCATCATATCAAGCGAGACGCCGAGTGTGTTTTCCATGCCGTAGATAGTCATGCCCAGCGAGTCTCCGACCAGTAATATATCGGCATGCGTATCAAGCAGCTTTGCCACCGGCGCGGTGTAGGCGGTGAGGGTGACAATCTTGCTCTGGCCCTTGCGGGCACTGATATCGGGCGGGGTAAGGCGCATATATAATGCCTTAAAGCAATTGATGAAGTAGCGCCAGTAAAGTTTTGGCGCTAAAGCGTTTTAAACGGCACTTCCCCGTTGGAGACGAACTGGCGCGGCAGCGTGAAGCGGATAGTGGTGCCGACATTCATCTCGCTGGAAATATGGAATTTTCCGCCTAGCAATTCAATGAATTTCTTGGTGAGCGGTAGGCCCAGGCCGGTGCCTTCATATTTGCGGCTCAACGTGTTATCGACCTGCCCGAAAGGCGACATGGCGCGCGAGATGTCCTTCGGAGCGATGCCGATGCCGGTATCCTTCACCTCGAATGAGAAGGAATCCTCGCCCACGTTCGGCCAGGCGGTGACGCTTACCTCGCCGCCGGGAGGCGTGAATTTCACCGCGTTGGAGAGCAGGTTCAGCATCACCTGCTTGAATTTCTTATTGTCGGTGAACAGCACCACCGCTTCCTTGGGCAGTGCGTCGATCAGCTTCACGTTGCCGGATTCGGCGCGGGGGCTTACCAGGCGCATGCAGTTAATGATCATCTTGTTGGCGTTTACCTCGCCCACTTCAATTTCCAGCTTTCCGGCCTCGGCCTTGGAGAAATCGAGAATGTCGTTGATCAGGCTGAGCAGGTGGACGCCGGAATTATAAATATCGTTAATATAGGCCTGGTAGCTGGGGTTTTGCACCGTGCCCATCAGCTCGTTCTTGATAATCTCGGAGAAACCGATGATGGCGTTTAAGGGCGTGCGCAGCTCGTGGCTGATATTGGCAAGGAACAGCGACTTCTCGCGGTTTTCCGCCTGCGCGCTGGCGGCGACGGCGGCGAGTTCGGTATTGGTTTCATGCTGACGGGCGATAATTTCCTCGGCCTTCTTGGAAGTCAGCACCAATATCCAGATCAGGATGAAAAATACGGTGACGATGCCGCCCGAGGCCACCCATTGCAGCAGCACCAGCTTCTGCCATTGCGGGGTGATGCCGGAGATGGTTTCAATATAAAGCTCCGCCCCCGAGGGGCCATTGATGGCGGCCAGGCTGCGCACGAAGACTTTTTCGTCTTTCGATTTGGCGAGCGTGTTGTTTTTCTGTGCCTCGTCGGGGAGGCTGTCGAGGAGGGTGCTGCGGATTTTTTCGTTGCCCACGCGTAGATCGGCGATATTGCGGTTCAGATCCGTCACCGGCGTCGGGCTGGGGGCGGTGGCGTAGATGGCGTTGCCGGCGGCGTTATAGATGATCACCCAGGGCGTATCGAGCGCAGCGAAGAAGGCTTTGGTGTCGGCGTCGAATTCAGCGTTTGCCTGTGGGTTGGGCGAGAGCTGCGCGCGCAGCAGCGGCTGGCGGTGCTTCTGCCAGATGGTTGCGCCGTAGCTTTCGGAAATGGCAAGATTGCCGCGTTCCGCCATGGTTTTCAGATCCTTGCTGGCCAGCGAGCGGAAATACATGCCAACCAGCCCGGCGATGATCAGCACCGCCAGGAAGCTGACCATGGAGAAAATGCGTAAATATCCGAACATGCGAATGATAGCCAGGTGAGGGGCGGAGCGCCCGGTTGTCTACCGAATCTAGCGAAAAAAACTTAAGAATCTTATAATCTTGCGCGTAATTATGTATTAGTGGTAACCACAAGATGTATTCGGGGGATTGGGTAGAAATTTCATATTATTACATAACTATATCAATATGATATTGTTTATTATTAAAGTGATGTTGACTGCTTTTTTTGTCATTATAAATAGGTGAGGGCTGAAATTATAAACGCCTGCCGCGCCAATCCATTTGACAAGCCGGAGGCGCTCCCTTATAAGCACCCTTCCGCCAAGGATTAAGTGTTTAAGGATATTCGTTATGAAACGCACGTTTCAGCCCAGCAAACTGGTACGCAAGCGCCGCCATGGCTTCCGCTCGCGCATGGCCACCGTCGGCGGCCGCAAGGTCATCAATTCCCGCCGTGCCAAGGGCCGCAAGCGCCTTTCCGCGTAACATTCGCGCGCTGGCGGCGTGACGCGCATGCCCATGCCTGCCGACATCTCCGCCGCGCCCGTTGCCGTTGATACCATCAAGAAACGCGCCGATTTCCTGCGCATCAGTCAGCGCGGGCAGAAATTCATCACCCAGAGCTTTATCATGCTGATGCTGCCCGAGGAGGGGAGCGGCGCGCTGCGCATTGGCTATACGGTAACGAAAAAAATGGGAAATGCCGTCTGCCGCAATCGCATCAAGCGCCGCCTGCGCGAGGCGGTGCGGCAGGTGATGCCAGAATATGGCCGCCCCGGCCACGCATATGTGCTAATTGCCCGCCAAGCTGCTTTACAATGCCCGTTCGAGGCGTTATTGCGGGACATGCGTTTTGCCTGCGAACGCATCGGGCGCGTGCGCCCGGCGGCGCGAAAACCCCCTGCAACCTCTGAACGTTCATGAAAAGAATTCCGCTGGTCCTGCTTCTGTCGATGGTGCGCGCTTATCAATGGCTGGTTTCGCCGCTGTGTGGCACGCGCTGCCGCTACCTGCCGACCTGCTCGCATTACGCGGAAGAAGCGGTGCGCGTGCATGGGTTCCGCCACGGCGCGCTGCTGGCCGTGAAGCGGCTACTGCGCTGCCATCCGTGGGGCGGCGAAGGGTTCGACCCGGTGCCGGCGCAGCAGGTGAAGACGAACGACAAACGCTAACGCATGATGTGACCGGACAATGAAACAGCCAACCACTCCCCATGAACAGAAAAACCTTTTCCTCGCCGTGCTGCTCTGCGCGGCGCTGATTGTTGTCTGGCAGATTACGGTGGAGATGCCCAAGCGGCAGAAGCTCGCGGCCTGGAATGCATTGCAGGAGCAGAAAAAGCAGGAAATGCTGGCGCATACCCCGGCTGCTGCCCCGGAATCCGCGGCGGAAGCCAAGCCATTGACGCGCGATGAAGCAATGAACCAGTCGCCGCGCCTGCCCATCAGCACGCCGAAACTGCACGGCAGCCTGGCGCTGAAGGGGCTGCGCTTCAACGACTTGACGCTGGCCAGATACCGCGAAACCGCTGAACCTGGCAGCCCGGAAGTGACGCTGCTGACACCGGTGGACGCCGGCGGGCACCCCTATTTCGTGCAGGCGGGCTGGACGACGGCAGATAAGGGATTGCGCGTGCCCGGCGACGATACGCTGTGGAAGGCCGACGCACCGGCGCTTACCCCGGAGCACCCGGTGAATTTAAGCTGGGATAATGGGCAGGGGGTGACCTATAAAATCCGGGTGTCGGTGGATGCGGATTATATGTTCTCGCTGGAGCAGACGGTGGAAAACCACACCAATGCGCCGGTCAGCGTCTCGCCTTACGCGTTGATTAACCGTGGTTATGAAGACCCTAAGCAGCATATCTATATTCTGCATGAAGGTCCGGTTGGGCTTTCGGAAGGGGCCTTGAAGGAAATCGAATATAAGAAGCTCCGCGACGACGGCGACCAGGCGTTAGAGAAGGCCTCCGGCTGGCTGGGGTTCACCGATAAATACTGGCTGACCGCGCTGGTGCCCGGGGAGGCTGAGTTCAAGGGGAAATTCAGCTATTACAAGGTGCGCGACACTGACCGCTACCAGGCCGACTATACCGGCGCGCGGGTGGAGATTCCCGCCGGGCAGGCCCATTCCAATTCCCTGCGCTTCTTTGCCGGGGCCAAGGAAATCGAGGCGCTGGATCGCTATACGGCAGGCGATGCGCAAGGTAATATCCCGCCGGTGCCGCTGTTTGACCGCGCGGTGGATTTCGGTATTTTTTATTTCCTGACCAAGCCGATTTTCCTGACGCTCAATATGTTCTACGCCATGCTCGGCAATTTTGGGCTGGCGATCCTGTTGCTGACCGTGCTGATCAAGCTGTTCATGTTCCCGCTGGCGAACAAAGCCTATAAAGCCACCAGCCAACTGCGCGAGCTGCAGCCGGATATCATGCGCCTGCGCGAGCAGTTCGGCGACGATAAGCTCAAGATGCAGCGCGAGGTAATGGAGCTTTACAAGCGTTCCAAGGTCAACCCCGCTGCCGGCTGCCTGCCGGTGCTGGTGCAGATTCCGGTATTCTTCTCGCTCTACAAGGTGCTCTTTGTCACGATAGAGATGCGCCACGCGCCGTTTTACGGCTGGATACGCGATTTATCGGCTGCCGATCCTTCCAATATATTCAATGCTTTCGGCCTGATTCCATGGGTGCCGCCCTCGGCGCTGCATCTGGGATTGCTGCCGATGCTGATGTGCGCGAGCATGGTGATCCAGATGCGCCAGCAGCCTGCCCCGCCCGATCCGACGCAGGCGAAGATGATGAAATTGCTCCCCTATTTCTTCCTGCTGTTCTTCCGCACCATGCCCAGCGGCCTGCTGATCTACTGGACGTGGAGCAATACCATCTCCATCCTCCAGCAGAATGTCATCACCAAACGCTATAAGCGCACGCTGGAGAAGCGGGAAAAAGGCAAGCGCTAGATGCTGTTCTCGCCCGAAGAACTGGAAGCGGGGCGCAAGCTCTTTGCCGGGGAGTGCGAGTTCGTGGCGGGGGCTGCCGTGCTGGAGATGCTGCCGCCGGACGGGCTGCCGGAAGTGGCCTTCATCGGGCGCTCGAACGTAGGTAAATCCAGCCTGGTCAACGCCCTGACCGGGCGCAAGACGCTCGCCCGCGTGTCTGAGACGCCGGGGCGTACCCGCCAGCTCAATTTCTTCCGCCTGAACCATGCGCTGCTGCTGGTGGATTTGCCGGGATATGGCTATGCCAAGGCCCCGAAAAAAGAAATTAATGCCTGGAACGGGCTGATCCGTGATTATCTGCGCGGGCGGGCTTCCTTACGCCGCGTCTGCGTGCTGATCGACGGGCGGCGCGGGCCGCTACCGGTGGATAAGGAGATGATGCGCCTGCTCGACGAGGCGGCGGTCTCTTACCAGATGGTGCTGACTAAGGCCGACAAGCTGAAGCCGTCGGAGCTGGAGGCGGTGGCGCAGCAGGTGCGCATTTTTTCCGCCAAGCATCCGGCGGCGCACCCGGAGATCATCGCCACCAGCTCGGAGACGCGCCATGGCATCGAGGAATTACGGGCCGCGCTAGCGGCGTTT
>CAYPEF010000082.1:0-10905 GCA_964409675.1 uncultured Rickettsiales bacterium
CGCGCACTGGGCATGCTGCCGGAGCTGGATGATGAACGCGAGATGGAAGCGGCGTAATGCACTTCCTCTCCTGCGGGCGGGATAGGCGCACTTGCTCGAAAGCGCTTAGAGCAACCTTGGTGAGGGAGACTGTTTCATCCAGAGCGCAGCTTATGGTAGGATTGCTTAATTTACGTTTGGAATACCGTTAGGGCTTTCCACTGGACCTCTCCCGCGTCCGGGAGAGGAAGAAGTGTTGCGCATGCGTTCATAGACTTTCGCGAGCCTTAAGAACCGGCTAAAGCCGTACATCACCGCATTGATGAAACCGGGCATGCCTTTGAGAATGTAGCCGCGGCTGATATAGGCTTTCATAAACCCAAGCGGGAAGGCCAGCAGGATACGCAGGCGTAAGCCGTGCATGCGTTTTTTACGCGCGCATAGGTCCTGTGCCTGCATGGTGGAATAACGATCAATCTTGAAGACGCTGTGCGTGAGTGAGCGTACCGAGCGGTGCCAGAACGGATGTCGTAAATGGCCGATACCGCCGTGCTGCATCTCCACCCTGTCATGCACCGGGCTTTTGGCATAGCGCCCGCACTTTCGGTCATACAGCCGCACCGGCGATACGCTGCGGCCAAAGCGCGGCAGGTGATGCTCCGTCGGCAGTATCTCGCGGATGCGGATGGTGTAGGCGGCATGCTTCGGGGTTCCTTGCGCGAACAGCACACGAATTTCCTCCGCCAGTTCCGTACTCGCCGCTTCATCGGCATCCAGGTTGAGCAGCCAGTCATGGCGGCACTGATCTTCGCCGAAGCGCTTCTGCCTGCCATATCCTTCCCAGGCGTGAAACAGCACGCGCGCACCTTCAGCTTCCGCTACGCTTTGCGTGCCGTCGGTGCTGCCGCTGTCGATGACGATTACCTCATCCACCCAATCGCGCACGCTACGGATGCTGGCGGCGATGCGGTCGGCTTCATCCAGTGCGATGATAAAGGCGGAAATGGGCAGCTTCGGTTCAGGCATGGAACCGCCTTTCGGTAAGGCTCATGGCCAGCGCCAGCGAGAACCAGAAGAGCGACGCCGGCCAGTTGGAGAAAATGCTCTGCATGATCACCGCCGGAAAAAATAATATGGCAAGGGCTACGCCGCTCCCAGCGAATAAAAGCACAGGTTTAACAGCTCCTTGTGCCGGCCTTCCTTTCCACCACACGCGCAGGCAAGCCGCAATCAGCGACAGGAGCAGCGCTCCACCGCCGATACCGGTTTCGCTTAAGAAGCCTATGTAGATATTATGCGCATGGATATCGCAATAGGTCAGCTGCCCTGCGCTTTCCAGCGGCGTGCAGGCGGAGAGATACTGTCCGATACCGATGCCTGTAAGCGGATGCGCTGCAAACAGCATCCAGCCGCCCTTGAACAGTTGGCCGTAGACCGTCTCGCTAAATGCGCGCGTCTGCTGCATCAGTTCGCTGCCGCGCTGCTGCATGATCGGTTGGGTAAAAAACAGCAGCGCCAGCACTGCGCTTACCCCCCCTAGAGCACCCAGAGTATGTATGCGCCAGGCGGGCAGTTTCCATAGCAGCAGCAGACAGAAGCAGGTAACGCCTACCGCCATCAGAATCGTAATCGAGCGCTCGCCCGTGAGCGGGATCAGGAAAATTACCGCAAGCCCCAGCGCGAGCATGCGAAGCATGGCGGAAGCATTTCCTTTCTCCCATGCCATTGCCAGCAGTAGCGACACCGCAGGAAACATTATCTTGAGCATAAGATTACCGATATTGGCATGCGTCAGCGGTCCGCTTAAGCGGTTGCCCAGCAGCGGATGACGGCTGAGCGATGTGCCGGTCATGTACTGCCAGTAGGTATCGATCAGCAGCAGCACCAGCGCCAGCGCCACACATCGCATAACGATTCGCGTGCGTTGCAGATCCGCTAGCACCCAGATGCGCAAGGCCAGATACGCCAGCGCAAAGCGCATCCATAGCAGTCCTGCCTTTGCCCCCGGTGCCTGCGGCAGGTGCCACAGCGACAGAAGAAATACGAACCCCGCCAGCAGCAGCGCCATCAGTGCATCCGGATACTGCTTGCGCCAGATAAAGCGCGTATAGAGCAGGCAAACTACACCGTGCAGCGCCAGCAGTGACATGCCGATATCTGCCGTGGCCCGTCCGATCAGCAGGAACGGCATCAAGCACGTAACATAAAACGCGGCCCTGCCGGAATAGTCCAGTGGCTTAGGCGGCATAAGCCCGCTTTCTTGCCGTACGGCGCACGTGGGAAATTCGTGCGAAATCGGCAAACATCCGCTCCAGCAGTGCGTTGTTTTCCTTCAGCAGCCCTATATTATCGGCGATGTATTTGCGGAAAATATCGCTGCCGAACGCACGCGCACCCCGCAGTCGTTCCTCCTTCCACCATGCCGACAGGCAGCGACTGAATAGGAGCGCGCGCTGACGGGCGGAAAGGGATGTAGATTCCGTGAGCAGGTAATAATTTGCTAGGAACCGGTCATGGTTGAGCTGCGATACATTGCCGGAAAGCTGCCCCTCCACGTGCGGGATAAACATCACCGGGCTTTTGAGCGCAATGAAGCGCTTTGCATGCGCGCTTAAGCGCAGCGGCAGCGATTCGTCCTGGATGAACACGCGCTCGTCTGCCCCGCCAGCGGCTAAATACAGGCTGCGCTCGCACATCTGCGCCATGCGGCGGAAGCGCCCGCCGGTGAGCACGAAGGTCAGCGGATCGTCGCTCACCTCGAAGGGTGGCGCATCTGGTATCTTCCGTCCGAGCAGTTGATCGCCGGGAAGCTGCGTGCGCTCCCATTGACCGTAGAGCAGATCGGCCTGCCGCTCCGCCAGCAGCCGGTGCATATGAAAGGTGGCGTTTGCGGCCATAATATCGTCGGAATCGAGGAATTGCAGGTAGCGCCCGCGCGCGATATGCGCTCCCTGGTTGAGGCGGATGCTCGGCCCGGCGTTTTCGCTGTTGCGCACGATCACGATATCCGGCAGGCCGCGCGTCAGATCCTCGATCACGGCAAGCGAGGCATCGGGCGAAACATCGTCTACGAATACATATTCAATGGCGAGGCTGGAGGTTTCGCGCTGCGCCAGCAGCGAGCGCACCGTGGCCGGGAGGTAGCGCTCCTTGTTATATACCGTCACTACTAGGCTGACGTCGATAGCAGTCATGCAGCATGCCTTTGTTTAAGGCGGGAATGTAAGCGCGCCTCGTTCTCCACGCAAGCGTTTATACGGCCTCGGGGTAGAGATGGCGGAAGCGCGCGAGGTTCTGCGGGGTTATGCGCACATGCAGGCGCAGCTCCTGCTCGCCGGAATGCTGGCTGACCACCTGCCCGTGCCGGTAGAGCCAAGCCAGCGCCTCGCCATTGGCAATGTCCAGCGTCAGTTCTGCATCTTCCATGAAATGGCGGCGAATGTCCGCATCCACGCGCCGCAGCAGCGCATCTATCCCCTCCCCGGTCATGGCTGATACGGCGAGGATAGAGGAATCTTGCAGGAATTCACGCTGATCCTGCGGCAGCAGGTCCACCTTGTTGCACACTTCAATAACATTCTCCGGCAGGGCCTGTGTGCGGAACAGGCGTTTCAGCACCGCTTCCACGTCTTCCTTCTGCGCCTGCGTGTCGGGGTGGGAGATGTCACGTACATGCAGTAATATGTCAGCTTCGAGCACTTCCTCCAGCGTGGCGCGGAAGGCGGCGATCAGCTCGGTGGGCAGGTTGGAGACGAAACCTACCGTGTCTGAGAGAATGATATTCGCGCCTGATTGCAGTCGGATGGCGCGCAGCGTGGGATCAAGCGTAGCGAAGAGCTTGTCCATGGAAAGCACATCCGCACGCGTAAGGCGATTAAACAACGTCGATTTCCCGGCGTTGGTATAGCCTACCAGTGCGATGATGGGATAGGGCACGCGCTTGCGCGCCTGCCGGTGCAGTTCGCGCGTGCGGGTGACTTCCTGCAATTCCTTTTTGAGCTTGGCGATGCGGTCGCGGATTAACCGCCGGTCGATTTCGATCTGCGATTCGCCGGGGCCGCCCAGAAAGCCGAAACCGCCACGCTGGCGCTCAAGGTGCGTCCAGGAGCGCACCAGCCGCGTTTTCTGGTATTCGAGCGCGGCCAGCTCCACCTGCAGCTTACCCTCATTAGTGCGGGCGCGGGCGCCGAAAATTTCCAGGATCAGCGCCGTGCGGTCAATCACCTTGCAGCCCCAGACTTTTTCCAGATTGCGCTGCTGCACGGGGCTGACGGATGAATCGACAATGGCCAGCCCAATCTCGTGCTTCTTCACCAGCTCGGCGATTTCCTCCACCTTGCCGCTGCCAAACAGTGTGGACGGGCGCGGCTTGGCAATATTGACGATGAGGCCGAGCGCCACATCCAGATCAATCGCCTGCGCGAGGCCGACGGCTTCTTCGAGCTTTCCCTGCACATCGCGCGCGGTGGCCGCGCTGCTTTTAAAATGCGGATGGAGAACGAGCGTGCGCTGCGCGGCCAACGGGAATTAGTCTTCCGCAGTCTGGTAGGCCGCCTGCGGCGCGCCTGCGCCTTCGTCTTCAAACATGTTGACCGGTACGGCGGGCACCACGGTGGCGATGGTGTGCTTATACACCAGCTGCATCTGCGGCCCGCGCTTCAGCAGCACCGAGAAATTATCGAAGCCGCCAATATTGCCCTGCAGCTTCACGCCGTTGGAGAGAAAAATGGTGACGGGCGTCTTGCCCTTGCGCAGCTTGTTTAAAAAGACATCCTGAATATTCTGACCGCGTTCATTCATGAGGACACTTCCTATTTTATTTATAGTTTTTGTTTATTGGGACGCCGCTTAAGTCCTGACGTGCTATGGCAACATTAATCAACCTGACGCTGTGACGCAAGGGGTTTCATGCACATATCATACTGCTGTATGGGCTATCCGGTTTCGGGATATTTTCCAAAGACGGTACGGATTCCCGCAAACGCTGATATAGTCGGCAGCGCAAAGATTACGCTTTCCCCTTCTTCAGCGTCTCCGCAATCAAAAATGCCAGCTCCAGCGATTGCGAGGCATTCAACCTCGGGTCGCAGTGTGTATGATACCGATCCGACAGATTCATCTCCGAAATTGCCTGTGCGCCGCCTAAGCATTCCGTCACGTCCTGCCCGGTCATTTCGAAATGCACGCCGCCGGCGTGGGTGCCTTCGGACTGGTGGATGGCGAAGAACTGGCGCACTTCCGAGAGAATGTCGGTGAATTTGCGCGTTTTGTAGCCGTTAGGGGATTTGATGGTGTTGCCGTGCATGGGGTCGCAGCTCCACACCACGCGCTGGCCCGATTCCTTCACGGCGCGCACCAGCGGCGGCAGCAAATCGCCCACTTTCGCCTGACCCATGCGGGAGATGAGGGTGATGCGCCCTGGCTCGTTGGCGGGGTTCAGGATGTCCAGTAATTGCAGCAGCACATCCGGCTTCATGCTGGGACCGACCTTGAAAGCAATAGGGTTGGCCACGCCGCGTAAATATTCCACATGCGCTTCATCCGGCGCACGCGTGCGGTCGCCGATCCAGA
The DNA here is from genome assembly GCA_964409675.1 of uncultured Rickettsiales bacterium. Classification (GTDB taxonomy): domain Bacteria; phylum Pseudomonadota; class Alphaproteobacteria; order Rickettsiales; family SXRF01; genus CAYMDD01. The sequence continues at coordinate 5,551 of CAYPEF010000082.1, forward strand.
GCATATGCGCCGAGCAGCCGTACCATTTGCCGTCCGCTTCATCCTGCCGGGTCAGCGCCGATTCATAGCCGAGCAGCAAGGCTTCGTGCGAGGTATAAAAACGCGCTTCGGCGAATTCCTCCATATCATCCACCGGAATGCCGCAGGCTTCAATAAAGCCCACGCATTCATTGATGCGCTGCACCAGTTCGGCAAAGCGCTTGCCCTGCGCCGAGCTTTTGACGAACTCGGTGTTCCAGCGTGAAATCTGCCGCAGCCCGGCATAGCCGCCGCGCGTAAGCGAGCGCAGGAAATTGAGCGTGGCCCCGCCCTGGTAATAGGCGCGCAGCAGCCGTTCCGGGTCGGCGCGGCGGGTTTCTTCTTCGAACTCCATGCCGTTGACCATGTCGCCGCGGTAGCTGGGAAGCGCGCAGCCGTTTACCGTCTCCATCCCGTCCGAGCGCGGCTTGGCGAACTGGCCCGCGATGCGCCCCACCTTCACCACCGGGCAACTGGCTCCGTACATCAGCGCCATGGTCATTTGCAGCATCACGCGCATGTAGCTGCGCAAATTTTCCTCGTTGAACTCGGCGAAGCTCTCGGCGCAGTCGCCGCCCTGCAACAGGAAGGCTTTGCCCTCCGCCGCCAGCGCCAGCTCCTTCTTCAGCGCGCGCGCTTCGCTGGGCGAAACCAGCGGGGGCAGGGAGGTGAGTTCCTGCTCCACACGCGCCAGTTGTGCGGCATCGGTATAGTCGGGTTGCTGGCGGATGGGTTTTTCGCGCCAGGTTTCTTTATTCCAGGGTTGCATGGGCCTATAGTATCAATTATCTAGTGTGAGCCTGTAACATTAACATTTTGCTCGATTATGTCCAGCCCACAAACGTATGACGCCGAAAATACCATTGCCTTCATGGGGGTGGAAGGGGCCAATGCCGACCTGGCCTGCCGCCAGGCCGCGCCCTATATGCAAACCCTGCCATGCCCTTCGTTCGAGGACGTATTTGAGGCGGTAAGCTCCGGCAAAGCGGCGCTGGGGATGATCCCGATTGAGAATTCGCAGGCAGGCCGCGTGGCGGAAATCCACAACATCCTGCCGCGCAGCAATCTGCATATCGTGGGTGAGTATTTCCAGCGTATCGAGCATTGCCTGCTGGCGCCGAAGGGCACGAAGCTGGAGGGGGTAAAAGACGTTTATTCCCACCCGCAGGGCCTGCTGCAATGCCGCGAGCATATCCGCGAGCTGGGCCTCACCGCGCACCCCTATTCCAACACTGCCGCCGCCGCCAAGGATGTGGCCGCCTGGAATGACCCCGCCAAGGCCGCCATCGCCTCGCCGCTGGCCGCCGAGTTATACGGGCTTCAGGTGCTGAAAACGCATTTTCAGGATGCCGATGATAACATCACCGTCTTTATCATCCTCGCCCGCGAGCCGATTGACCCGGAACCGGCAGAAGACGCGCGTATTCTCACCACGCTGCTGTTCTCCATCCGCAACATCCCGGCGGCGCTCTACAAGGCGCTTGGCGGATTTGCCACCAACGGGGTGAATATCGTCAAGCTGGAGAGCTATATCCCCGGCGGCAAATCGGCCAGCACGCATAATGCCTCGCAGTTTTTCTTAAGCTTTGAGGGTCATCCACGCGAAAAGCGGGTGCAAAACGCGCTGGAGGAGCTGGGGTTTTTTACTCGGAAAGTTCAGGTGCTTGGAGTGTATCCGGCTGATCCTGTGCGGTTTGAATAAGCCATCATTGCTTTTCTGGCTTAGTATCTATTCAGCGATGCATTAGGCAAAAAGTAATTAAAAATCGGACAAAACATAGTTGATGGCGCAAACTAAATCTTTATTTGCGATATTATAGGCGGCGGAATTATTAGTTACGCATTCCGGATAGCCGTTATTTAGAAATTGATATGCAGCTATCATGCGTCCTGATCCCGGTAAGCCATCATCTGTTTTGGCATCCAGCGCATACGCTTCATCAGCGCCAAGCGCACCTTTGTCGGGTTCGAAATTCGTACTATCATTGCCAAAAAACAAAATATGATGTCCGGAAACTGCCGAGTATCGGTCGCCTAATGTGGATTGTATGTATACGAGTTGAAAAGCAGATTTATTCATTTTGCTTATTGGCGCATTCGTTCCGCCTATGACATCACGAACTCCGCCTGGTCCGGCAACGCCAGTGTAGCTACCTTCGATTAAGCCTGCCAATCCTAATTGCTGCCATGAGCGGAAAGATTCCCCTTCGCTAATGGTTCCTACGCTAAATAATCCTATTTGCCTATTATCATTGCCATTGCATGTGCCCGTGGCTCCGCCGCCGCTGGGGCAGCCAGAGGAATCAGTGCCAAAAAAATCAGTAGCATTAGGGCAATCGCCTGGAAGACAGGAATATTTCAGCCTGAATGCATTGATTGCGCTTTGAAAATTATCAATCTGTGAAAGCACGGACCGCAATTCCGCTGCTCGGATCATGTCTTTTCCTACCAGTATCCCACCAATAATCAGCCCAATAATCACCAGCACAATCGATAATTCGATTAGTGTGAACCCCTTATATTGCCGGGCTTGGTAAATAGAAGCCATGCTGGTTGTATCCGATTCCTATGGTGACTTATGCAATAAGTGCTACAGTTGGATTCTGATTTGCAAAAAAAAAATTACAATAAAGTGCATTTTTGATGTCAGATTAGTCAAAATGCGTTTGGTAAAGAGAGGGTTAATGTGTTTATTATTTTAAATGGCGCTTTAAATGCCCAGTAGGAATTGAAATTGCTCTATAATTATATATTCTCCGAAATTTAGGCAAAGGGAAAATCATGCTTTACCTTTATGTCGCGGCGGGCGGGGCATTTGGTTCGCTGATGCGCTATATCATGATGAGCTGGATCAGCGGCTGGGCGGGAAAGGATTTTCCCTATGCCACGCTGCTCGTCAATGTTCTGGGCGCATTCCTGCTTGGCGTGATGGTGGGCGTGTTCGCTATTTTAGTGCCGCGCGGGCGGGAACTGCATGCGCTGATCGCCGTCGGCGCGCTTGGCGGCTTCACTACCTTTTCTACCTTTTCGTTGGATCTCTACATGCTGATCGAGCGGTCGCAGTTCTTTGAAGCGGCGGCGTATGTGCTGCTGTCGGTGTTCGCCTCGGTGATCGCGCTGTTCCTGGGCATGTGGCTGCTGCGCTCGATTGCGTTATGAGTATTGATTTCAAAGAATACACCGTGGCGGAAGCGGACCACGGCATTCGGCTGGACCGCTGGTTCAAGCGCTACTTGCCCGGCGTGCCGCACGGGCTGCTGGAAAAATCTTTACGCAACAAGCTCATTCGCCTGAACGGAAAAAAGGCCGACGCATCCGCCCGCGTGGAAGCCGGGCAGGTGATTGCCGTGGCCCCTTCACTCGCAGTGGAGGAAGCGCCGCGGAAAATCAAGCCCGCAGCGGAAAAACCTTCCGACACGCTGCTTGCCCAGTTGCAAAAAGCGGTGCTCTACGAAGATGACGAACTGCTGATACTCAGTAAACCCCCCGGCCTTGCCGTGCAGGGCGGCAGCGGCCAGCGAGTGCATCTGGATGCAGCCTTGCCCTACTTAAGCAAGGGTGCGGCGCTGAAGCTGGTGCACCGGCTGGACAAGGACACCAGCGGCGTGCTGGCACTGGCCAAGGGTGCGAAAGCGGCGGCAAAACTGGCCGCGCTGTTCGCCGGGAAGGAAGTGGAGAAAATCTACCTGGCGTTGGTGATCGGCGTGCCATCCCCGCTGCAGGGGCGCATTGACATTCCATTGCTGAAGGAAAGCCGCGGCAAGGATTCAGGCGTCACGCCGTATGAAAAAGTGGGCGAGAACCGTGAGCGCGGTCAGCGCGCCATCACTGAATACCGCGTGCTGGACGCGCTCGGCAAAAAGCTCGCCTGGGTGGAACTGAGGCCCATCACGGGCCGCACGCACCAGTTGCGCGTGCATATGGACTCCATCGATTGCCCGATCATCGGCGATGGGAAATACGGCGGGTCCGATGTGTTTCTGAAAGACCTTGGCCTGCCGCAGAAGCTGCACCTACACGCGCAGCGGCTAATCATTCCGAACTGGAAGGGCAAGCGGCTGGATGTCAGTGCGCCGCTGCCGGCGCATATGAAAGAAAGCAAACGATTGCTGGGAGAATAAGCTTCCCTCTCCCTTGAGGGGAGAGGGTTGCATCTTCTTAGCGCGCTTGCGCTTAGAAGATGCTGGGTGAGGGTGACATCGGTAGCGGTTGTCTGCACAGTCTTTCACCCCCACCAAGATATTCTAAAGCGCAAGCGCTTAAGAATATCTATCCTCCCCCCTCAAGGGGGAGGGGAAATGAAAAAGGATTGGATATGAACGTTAGCATTGAATCTAAAGACAGCGAATTTTCGCTTTTGCGTGACGGCAAGCCGCTGCTCACCCCGAAAAAGCAACCGCTCTCTCTCTCCACCCGGGCACTCGCTGAATCTATCGCCATGGAATGGGAAAATCCCAAATACACCCCGAAAACCCACCCGCTCAGCTCCATCGCCTTCACCGCAATCGACGTGGTGCATCCGGAGCGCGCGGCGATGGAAGCGGCCATGCTGGCCTATGCGGAGACCGACCTGCTATGCTACCGCTCCGAAAACGCCGATCTGCGCGCACTGGAAGACGCGCAGTGGGGCAAGGCGATAGAGTGGATACAAAAACGCTACGAATGCCGCGTGGAAGTGACCACTGGCATCATCCCGGTGGAACAGCCGCCGCTCACCACCCAGCGCTTCACCGCCGCGCTGGCGGCGCTCAGCGATATGGAGCTGAGCGCTCTCAGCGTGCTGGTGCAGGCGATGGGCTCGCTGCTGCTGGGGCTGATGGTGTACGGCGGCGGTGCACCGGCGGAAGAAGCTTTCGCGCTGTCGCGCCTCGACGAGGATTTCCAGTCCGCCCGCTGGGGCGTGGATGAACTCGCGGCGAAACGCGCAGAAGAACTGAAAAAAGACACGCAGTGGGCCGGAACGTTTCTGGAGTTGCTGCGGCAATAATATGCTTTCCCTCACCCTTTGAGGGGAGAGGGATGGAACTGATTAGCGCTTAGCAGTTCCTGGGTGAGAGTGACAGCGGTGCAGTAACCGACAGGCCGTTCACCCCCACCAAGAAATCCTAAGCTAATGCTAAGGATTTCTATCCTTCCCCCTGAAGGGGGAGGGGATTTCACATGAAATTCCTGCTTGGTAATCAATGGTAACTTTGGTAAAGAGGGACATTCGTTCTGGTTCGGATGTGCAAAAACATCGCGGAATCAAAGTCCTTTTAAACTTCCGCATGCTTCACGGCGGAAGCCGCTACAAAAACCAAGGAGTCTTATGCAACGGCACACCATTATCTCCGAGCT
>CAYPEF010000083.1:0-10865 GCA_964409675.1 uncultured Rickettsiales bacterium
ATCGCCCCGGCGCTGCTCACGCTGATGAGCGGTACGGTGGAAGTGTCGCTGGCGATGTTCGCGCAGCATCTGATGGAAAGCGCCACCTTCGCCGCCGCGCGCGAGGGCAAAACCGGGTATTCCGATTCCGGCATCTCGCGCGAGGAGACGATCATCAACACGCTTAACGCGCGCGCCGGGCAGGTGCTTAATACCGATAATATCACTATCACCTCCGTGTCCTATAGCCAGTTTGACCAGATCGGCCAGCCGGAACCGTTCATTGACGCCAACCATAATGGCGTGCGCGATACCGGCGAGAATTACACCGACGTCAACGGCAATAGCCAGTACGATACGGATATGGGCGCCGAGGGCGTCGGCAGCGCCGGACAGGTGGTGGTGTATACGGTAAGCTACCCGTGGCAGATTGCCACGCCTATCATCGGCCATTTTATCGGGCATGAAGGCACGCTGACCCTGAGCGCGCGCATGATCGTGAAAAACGAGCCGTACTGACATGCGCACAAGCTTCAAAGCGTGGGGGAAGGATGAACGCGGCCTGGCGGCGCTGGAGTTCGCGCTGGCGGCACCTATTCTTCTGACATTGCTGCTTTCCGGCTTTGAATATGCGCGCTATTTGCTGATTCATCAGAAGGCCGAAAAGCTTGCCTATACGGTGGCGGACGTGGTGGCGCAATCCACTTCCGTGACCACTGCTCAGCTTTCCCAGACCTTAAGCGTTACCTCGCAGATTATGCAGCCTTATTCGGTGACGGCCAACGAGCGGGTGATCATTTCCTCCGTGTACCAGAGCGGCACCACCAACCCGCCGACGGTGCGCTGGCAATATAGCGGCGGCGGCACGCTGACTGCCACTAGCCGGGTAGGCGCGGTCAACGGCAACGCCACGCTGCCCACGGGCTTTACGCTTAACGACAAGGATAACATTATTGTCGCAGAGGTATTTTATAGCTTTACCCCGATATTCGCCGGGGAATTGCTCGGCACCGTAACCATCTACAAGCAGGCGATCTTCAAGCCCCGCCTGGGCAAACTGACGACCGCACCAAGCTAAGGGAGGCGCGTATGCTGCGCACTATGAGAAAGCAGAAGGCGTTTTTACGCGCTGAGCAGGGTTCGGTGATGCCGATCATGGCCGTTACCATCACGGCGCTGATCGGATCGACGGGGGTTGCCATCGACATGGGGCGGGCGCAGCTGGTGCAGTCCAAGCTCTCCAGCGCGCTGGACGCCGCCGGGCTGGCCGCCGGCTCCACGGTGAGCACCACCAATTTGAACACCGAGGTGAATAAATACCTCAACGCCAATTTCCGTAATTACATGGGAGCAACGCTTACTTCCGTCAGCGCTTCGGTGAGCGCCGATTCGTCGGTGATTACGCTGAGCGCCACCGCCACACTGCCCAACACATTCATGAAGCTGTTCGGGCACGATCATGTCACAGTGAGCGCTACTTCCGAAATCACCCGCGAAAGCAAGGGGCTGGAGCTGGTGATGGTGCTGGATAATACCGGATCGATGGCGGGCTCCAAGCTCACCAGCCTGAAATCCGCCGCCACTGATCTGGTGAATATTCTTTACGGCAGCAACAGCACGGTGGAGAATCTATGGATCGGGCTGGTGCCATTTTCACAGGCGGTCAATATCGGCAACACGCGCTCCACCTGGGTCACCACCGATTCCTTCAACTGGGGCACCACCAGCTGGGCCGGCTGCGTGGACGCGCGCGAGACCAGCAACCGCGACGTGACCGACGACCCGCCGTCAGTGGCGAAATTCCCGCGCTATTACTGGCCGTGCCATACCAGCTATAACGCGTGGTACGGCACCAACGGCTCGCGCAATAATTGCAACAGCGGCTCCGGCGTGCGCTATAGCACCTCTATCGGCACTTCGCTCGGGCCGAATAAATCCTGCCCGCAGACGGTAACGCCGATGACGGCGAGCAAATCCACTATTTTAAACGGTATCAACGCCATGCAGGCGGTGGGAAATACGCATATCAATCTGGGTGCGGCGTGGGGCTGGCGCATGCTGTCGCCGCGCTGGCGCAGCCTATGGGGCGGCGAGATGAACACCAATAACCTGCCGCTCGATTACAATACGCCTCTGATGAACAAGGCGGTCATCATCATGACCGACGGCGACAATACCATGGATAACAGCAACCGCACCGCCTACTGGTATCTAAGCGACAACAAGCTCGGCACCACCAACCAGACCACCGCCGAATCCCGGCTGGATACGCGCCTGGGGCAGGTCTGCACCTCGATGAAGAATAATAATATCATCGTCTACACTGTATCGTTTGGCACCATCAGCTCCTCCAGCGCCACCATGTTGCGCAACTGCGCCACGCAGTCGGATTATTACTTCGCCTCCCCCACCAGCGCCGATCTGCAAACCGCTTTCCGCACCATCGGGGATTCACTGGCGAATTTACGGGTGAGCAAATAAAGAGGCTGTATCACCGATCTTCGGATTTACCTGAGATCGGTGATGGCATGGAGCAGGGATGGTAAATTATTCCGCATATTCCTTCAAAAACGCGCTGATCAGCGCGTGGTCGTTGTCGAATTGCCGGGAATGATACCAGCCGTGCAGGGCGTCGTCATCGTATGCCTTGAGCACCTGGGGGTGAATGTAATGCGAGCGGCAGATGGCGGGAGTATGGCCGAGATCGGCGGCGATATTTTTAATGATGGTGTTGAGGTGGCGTTTAGCTTCACGTGTTTTTGCCGGGCGTGGGGATTGGGTGAGGTGCAAAATGGCGTTCTCGGTGGCTGCCCAGGTGCGGAAATCCTTGGCGGTGAAAGGCTTGCCGGAGATTTCGCGTAGGTAATCATTCACCTCCTGCGAGGTGACGGGCTGGTTGTTGCCCTGCTCGTCGATATATTTAAACAGCTCGTAGCCGGGCAGGTCCTCGCAGCGCTTGATGACGTTGGCGATGCGGCGGTCTTTCATGTCGAGCTTCCATTTCTTGCCGCTCTTACCGACGAATTCCAGCTCGATATGGCTGCCTTCCACATGCACGTGCTTCTTGCGCAAGGTAGTTAAGCCGTAGGTTTTGTTTTCCTTGGCGTATTCGGCGTTGCCGATGCGGATGTGGCTGGTGTCCATCAGCCGGACCAGTGTGGCCAGCACGCGTTCGCGCGGCAGGCCGGGTTTGCGCATGTCGGCGTCCACGCGCGCGCGGATGGCGGGCAAGGCGTCGGCGAAGGCGGCCATCTGGGCGAATTTGGTGGCGTTTCGTACCAATTCCCATTTCGGATGGTAGCGGTATTGCTTGCGGCGCTTTTCGTCGCGGCCCGTGGCCTGCAGATGGCCGTTGGGCAGCGGGCATATCCAGACACTGGTATAGGCGGGCGGAATGGCGAGCAGGCGGATGCGCTCCAGCGTTTCCTCATCCTCCACCCGCTCGTTCTGCGGCGAGAGGTACATGAAACCTTTGCCGCAACGCTTGCGCAGGATGCCGGGATCGGTGTCGCGGACATAGTAAAGCTCCGCTTCGTCAGCGGATTGGCGGCAGGCGGTTTCGGTGTAAAGGGAGTTCTCGTCGTGTGGTGTCTCTTTCAGCATAATCTGTTTTTGTTCGTTGATAAAAAAAGATTATGGAATGCGTTGGGCAAAGTTGCCGTTGCCTTAACCCCGCTTTGGTATAAAGAGAGCATAAAGATGAGCGAAAAATGACGTTTTTCTCAGCTCATGCGCACATTCAATCATTAAAGAGGGCAATGGGGCACGGGAAATATCTCTGCTTGGAGCCCGTTTGGCGTAGCATGCGTGACCGGCTTGCTGCGGAACGGGTTGGTATGGCAATCCGTATGACTATTCTTATAAGGCAGGGCGAACATGCGTTAGCTAAGGGTTTTTAAGGCAGGACAGGATTAGATGCCCGCAAATGCGCGGTTATGGGGCACTACGCCCGATGGGAGGAAAGCCAGGATGAAGCATAGCTATTATATGGTGTTGTGCGCGACGCTGCTCAGTATTGCCGGCTGCAAGCAGCAGGCGGTGCCGGAGGTAGCGCGCGCGGCCTATGGCTCTCCGACGCGGGAGATGGCCTCGCTGCGGTTTTTTCGTGATAATGGGGGGCAGGGCAGCTGGTCCCCTTCGGGTGGCAGGATTGCCTATGCCATGAAGAATGCCGCAGGCCATTACCGCATCCACCTGGCCGATGCGGACGGGGGCAATGATATTAACCTGATCGAGCATACGCCGGGGCTGCCGGGGAAACATGTCGGCATACCGAGTTGGCATGCGTCCGAGCGCTATTTGCTGGTAACGGTGGAGAAGCCCGAGCATGCGGGAAGTTCCTTCGAAGCGCTGCCGGGATTCGGCGGCTATACCGATATCTGGCTGATCACCGTCGACGGGCGGCAGGCCTGGCCATTAACCAACGTGCCGAACGACACCGATCATGGCGTGCTGATTCCGCATTTCTCGCAAGATGGCAAGCAGGTGGTCTGGAGCGAGCGCATCGCGCGGCCGGATGTATTTTCCTCGCATCCGGCGGGGCTATTGGCAATCAAGGTGGCCGATTTCGTGGAGTCGCCGATGCCGCACCTGGCCAATATCCGCAGTTTTGAGCCGGGAGGGAAAAGCTTTTATGAGACCTATGGTTTCTCGCCAGACGGAAAGCGCGTGATTTTTTGCAGCAACATGAACGGGCGGCCTTTCCTGGAGCAGCAGATCTACACCATGGATGCGCGCACCGGTGGCGATGTCCGCCAGCTGACGGACAAGGGCTATAACGAGCATGCGTTCTATACGCCGGACGGAGCGCATATCATCTGGATGAGCAATGTGGACAGCCTGCCGGGAACGGACTGGTGGGTGATGGATGCCAATGGCGGCAACAAGCGGCGCCTGAGCTATTTCAACCAGGAGGGAAGCCCGGAATATATGGGCACCGCCTGGGCGGGCACGGTGACGTTCTCCCCTGACGGCCGGCGCATGCTGGGCGATATCCAGCTCAGCCTGATTACGCAGGAAACCACCATGCGCATGGTGGAGCTGCGCCTGGCATCTGCCGCGCTGAGGGTAGATTAGTATAAAAATTCTTTTTAAGAACGCATGCTTTTTAGTGGCATATAATCAAACAGAAACGGTGATTGCCGTGCTGTGCGGGCATTATTTGAATTAAAATATAAAAATACCTTTCAGGTAAAGTTTTACAAATCCCCCTGATGGGATTAATAACGCCGTAAAATGTTATTAATTCATGCGCGGATATAGCCATGCAAGTGAAAGATTCTCCGGAGGCCATGGCGGAATTGAGCAAGTGGCAATCCAGGCTGACGCAGCAGGCACAAGCGCGCCTGCTGCAGGCGGAGCTTTCTAAAGACGGCGATGAATGGTGCGTGTTGTCAGGGCCTGACCTGGCTTTCGACCGCGCCGGATTCGGCCCCAGCATCGCGGAAGCTGTATATGATTATTTAAGGGGTTACCTTGGGGCTTCCTGAATATTTCTGCCGCCTGCGGGCTAGCCCCGCCATTGCGCAATGAGGCTGGCCAGATCGCCCTCAATGGTGCCGCCGGAATCGGTGATGCGCTCGTTAAATGCTTTTTGCAGCACCTCCACCAGCTTGCCGATGATTAGCGCATCACGCGGCGTTATGTGCGTGCCGGCAGGGCGTTTTTCGCAGTAATCCGCCAGGTAGCCGCACACGCGCGCGATGAGGGGGAAGCCAAAGGTTTTCGCCTGTCCCTTGATATTGCGAATCGGGGTTAGCAGTTGCTGGTATGCTGCCTCATAATCCTGCAGAGGCGCTTGGCTAAGCTGGCGGATGGTTTCCATATCCGCATGGGCGGTATCGAAGAAGGAAAGCCTGGCTTCCTCCACCAGCGACTGCGCAGCGGCAATTTTTTCGGGCGTGAATATTTCGGAGAGGGCGACCGATGCGCCGATTGCGTCGCGCAGCGAGCGATCCGGTTCAAGGGCATAGGTTGCCGGTTGCGCAGGGGTGGGGTTGCCTGTCATATCAGCGGAGCCGCGCGGTATCGTCGCGCTTGATGATGCGTATTTCGCGTAGCCGTCGTTCCTTCTGGCCTGACGGCAACGGTGCGGGTGTGCGCCGGCGGCAGGGGCCCTTATAGCTCTCGGCGGTGATGAAGATGCGCGGCGCATCAATCACCGCCATGATGCGGCTGCACAATTCCTCGGCGCTCAGCGGCTTGAGGCATATCTCGTTCACTCCGGCGTCGCGCGCAGAGAAAACCTGCATTTTCTCCACCGTGTCGGCGAACATGATGACCGGGATATACGGGTTGGGGGAGGCGGGCGAATGGCGCAGGCGTTTGACAAAATCCACGCCGGAGACAGGGAGGATGTCTGTATGCGAAATCACGTTGCTGCCGGACTCAGCCGTGCCGCGCGAGGGTTTCAGCTCCCAATCGGTGATGATGAGATTGATTCTGATCTCACGCATGATCTGCACGCCCTGGAAGCCGTTATTGGCGGTGAATATGTTGGTAAAGCCGAACTCCGCCAGCATGCGCTTGAAGAGTTCCGTCACCTGCATGCTGTTATCCAGAATCAGGATATGAATTTTTTCCAGCTTCTTGGTGATGTGCTCGTGCCTGGTGGTGGCGATGGAGGAGGTTAACTGCATCATGCGCCGCCTTCAGGCCGCCTCTTTCTCGCGGTGGCGGAGGTTAGCCGCCATGTCGGGGGTAAACGGCTGCTGCGCCCGGGCGCTTGGGGAGGGCGGCATGCCATGGTCAGCCCCATGAAAGAGAAAGTCCCCCCAATCGCCGTGATGGTGCCGCATCAGTTCTTCGCACATTTTATTAATGAGCATATTCCGCCAGCCTTCCTGCTTCCAGTTTACTTATCATATCCTTCAAATCCTCCCGCATGGCGGGGGTGCCCAGTATGTAAAGCCTCATGAACACGCTGAAATCCCGGACGAGTTCGGCAAAGCCCTGCTCGGCGCTTGCCTTCGGCACGTGGCCGAGCGCGCTGATGCGCTCGATGGTCTCGCAGATGATGGCGGAAATAGGCTGCAGCTTCGCCGTCATCGCTTCGCGGGCGAGAAAGCGCAGGCAGCAGAGGATATTCTGCATTTCTGCTTCGCTGTCAGATATATGGGGACGGAATTGCGTACCCATCAGGCTGCTTCTTTCTGCGCATGCGATGTGATTTTTGCGCCGTCAGTGAGGTTCAGCAGTTCCGGCGTGACGCGAAGCGGCGATGCGCCGAGCCCGGTTGCGTGCAGGATGGAGGTCAGAATATCTTCCGAAACCGGCATTTTAGCAGCGACGATTACTTCTCCGGTATCCAGCGTGATTTCCGGGCCGATCGGCTCCACTTCCCAGCCGGAGCGGCCGAATACGTGCTGCCATATGTTGGGTGGCATGACGCCAAGCATGTATTCAATGCCATTCAGCAGGCAGATGTGCTGATAGGAACAGACTAATTCGCTGATGATTTCGCGCCGCTGCGGCGCAGGCAATGTGTTGTCCACGCACAGGCGCGAAGCCTCCCATATGGAAGGAGAGGCGGGCAGCGGCATGGCGGTGACGATTTCAGGCCAGATGTCCTTGATCATATAGGGGCGGTCGGTTGGCGCCAGGCGGCAGGTGCCGCGCACGACACCCTTAGGGTCGCGCCAGACGAGATAAACGGTGGAGAGATTATCGTACTGATCATATTCCATGCTTTTCCAGGCGGGCACATCGTAATTCATGCGCGTGATGAAGGCCTGGTAGCGCAGCTTATGCGTGGAACTTAAGATGTCGTGATACTGATAGGCGCTTGCCTGCGTAAAACCGATAATCATCGCCAACCTCCCTGCGCAGAACGGATGCCATGCTGAAACCTTATCCGCGGTTGTGCGGGGCGTCGACTACGCAACTGCGTAATGGGTTTGTTAAATATAATTAGGGATTGATCAGCCCGTAGCGGATGGCCTTCACTACCGCGTAGGTGCGGGTGCTGGCGTCGAGCTTAGCGAAGAGGTTGCGCACATGGTAGTCGATCGTATGCTGGTTGATGTGCAATATATCGCCAATGACGGAATTGGATTTCCCCAGCATCATCAGGTACAGAAGCTGGCGCTCCAGATCGCTGACGCTGACCGGTGGCGGAGATGGGTTCAGGCCGAAGCGGCGCTCGTAATCAGTATAGGCGGTGTGGAACTGGCTGGCCAGGGCTTTTACCAGGCTGATAATATTCTTGTCGATTTCGGCGCTGCCGTCGGAGCTGGCGAAACCGAATCCGGCGATCTCGCGGTTAGCGCAGTGGATGCCAAGGCCGATGCCGCATTTCAGGCCCGCATCCTGCGCCTCGTGCATCATTACGCGCTGGCCGTCGTCATAGGAACCGGCGCTGTTCAGGCGCTCCCAGAGGAAAGGGTGGGTGGTAAGCATCACCTGGCGGCGTACGGGATCGACATCCACGTAGCCTTTTTCGGTATAGTAATGCATCCAGTCTTCCGGGTAATTGCGCATGATGCCGTGGCCGGCCTGCTTGCCCATGCTGGCATGGTCGGTCATCAGGCTGTAGAGCACCAGGTCGAAGCCGAGCGAGTAGAGCGCTTTTTCGAAATGCGAGAAGATGTCCTCCGCCGTGCGGGCGCTGTTGGTCTCCTCGATATATTTGAAGAAATCAATGCTCTGCACGGGCGCCTCCTTTGGTCATTAAGAGGTATGCAGAAATGCGCGCCTTGACTAAGCGCAAGCGGGGCCAATGAAAAAACCGCGCCGCGCGAAAAAGAACCGCGCCTGCCGCCGCAGAGGGTATGAATATGTGGCGTATCGCAGCATCCACCATCACCGGCTCCCGAATCAAGCACCACCGATTAAACCTAATTTACATCAATATGCAACCGGGTATGTGTGATGGAAGGCGAATTGCGAGAGAAATGGTGGGTAATGTAGGAATCGAACCTACGACCCGCTGATTAAGAGTCAGCTGCTCTACCAACTGAGCTAATTACCCGTCCGAAAAGAGGACTTCTGTGTAAGGGATCGGCTGACGATTGTAAACAATAAATACACCTTACATCTCTTCCCCTGCCGTAGGGCATCCTCCGCAAATCCGCACACTTGCATGAACAGCTTTTAATAAAACCGCCATACTAGGGCAAACCACCTTCCGCTATGAATGAAACATGACATGGAAATCTTACCCTGATTCCCCTTTGATGGACATGAAAGGAACCGCTATGCCCCGTTTTGCCCTGCCCCTGATCGCCACCGCCAGCCTGCTTGGCCTGAGCGGCTGCTATATCGCTCCGGAAGAACCGCTCTATGGTCCGCCGCCTTATGCGTCATCGCGTGTCTATGTGGAACCGGCCTATGTAGCGCCCCGGCCTGCCGTGATCTTTGCACCGCCTTATTATAATTACCACCGCCACCGTGGCTATCACCGGCACTGGTAGGGAAACGCCACAGGCCATCCTCAATAGCCCTTGACCTTAAGGCTGAAGCCTGACCACATCACAGGATCTCAATTTATCCATTACTAAGCAATAGATTATAATCTATTGTAAAACAAAAAATTATCCGATCAGCCCCATTCCTCCCTCGGCAGGGTTTTCTCAAACGCGTAACTTCATGTAATTGTAACACTAAATCTATTAATATCCATTATACTAACTCTATTGAATAGCCGTCATTCTTTAAAACCTACGGCAAGTACAAAAAACTGGGAGTTGCTATGATTTTAGGGGCTGCGCCATCGGTAAGGGGATTATATGCTAAGCTGTTGCATGACCGAATAGAGGCCCTAAGCTATGTTAAACCCGACGCTACCGAAGAAAAGCAGATCATAACGTGGCTCCATGACTTAAATAGCGATAGCTTCAATACGCGTGATGCCGCTTCGCAGGCGTTGGAACAGCATTCCGGTCGCGTCCTGTATTTACTTGATCACGGGTTGACTTTCCGCGAGCAGAAACAGCCTGAAGTTATCCAACGTTTAAAAAACCTTAAAGCGGCCAGAAGCAACGCGCTGGAAAAATTGATTATTGATATAAACCAAAATCCTTTAAGCGCGCATGATGCAGCGTTAATCGAGCCACAAAAAGAAAAATTAATCGGCCTGCTTACAGAGGTGATTGCCATACCTCCTCGTGAATATGATGACAACTTACATCTTAAACTGGGCATAGAAGCATTGGGCGCGCTCGGACCTGAAGCAAAAAATGCTGTGCCCGCTTTGAACAAAATAGTAGAGCAGGATGATTATACTCTGAAAATCCTGGCTGCAAAGACATTAAGAAAAATAGGCCCTGCAGCAAAGGATGCCGTGCCACAATTGATTAAGGCATTACAATATCCGCGATATGACGTTCAACTTGAGGCCATGAATGCGCTGGTTGCGATTGGCAAGGAGGCGGTGCCGAACCTAGGCAATGCACTAAAAGAAATGAATCCTGATCAGAAAGAATGGGCGCTAAGTGCACTGAAAGAGATCGGCCCTGCAGCAAAGGATGCCGTGCCACAATTAGTTGAAGCTTTAGATGATCCGATAAGCTCTACCAGAATGCAAGCGGTGCGAGCGTTAGGGGCAATTGGCCCCGCGGCAAGAAATAATCAGTCGCTCGGAAAATTAATAGAATTGCATAAAAATGAATCCAGCGAAGATCGAAAGCGCGTCATTAGTCAGGCTATTAAGGATATTACCGCACTATCCCCTACTGACCAAAAATCACAAATTCTCCATAACACGCCTCCATTAATTCCTGTGCCACATACTTCGGCCATGAATATTTCGAAAACTCCCGGCCACACTTATTGCTAGCAGATCGATAGTAAATATAGTCATTCCAAATAAAAATTGCAGACATTATTAGGCTGCGAAACGCCCCTTCCCCTAGCCCTGATATAAATGATAACCCGTCTACGCCACATGG